>JAKFYP010000068.1 GCA_021730835.1 Alphaproteobacteria bacterium | reverse complement strand
TATACAATGCAATGTCAATATATAAATATACATCGTAAGTCGTGGCGTATATTTATAGCTAGCGTTTCACGGCGACGGTTAGTCCTTCTTCAGTGGGAATCAGGATGGCGTCATAGCGCGACGGGTCGCTCAGGCGGCGGTTGAATTCCCGCATGGCGCGCAGGCTGTTCTCCCCAACTTCCATACGGGGTTGCCCTATTAAGGCCCCGAAAAGTAAAGTGTTATCGCCAATAATCAGTCCGCCCGGGCGCACCCGGGATTCCACCAGATCAAGATAAGCGCCGTATTCCGCCTTGGTGGCGTCAATGAACACCAGATCAAGCGGCTGCATCGGCTTGCGCTCGGCGGCCATGTGCTCCAGCGTATCCAGCGCCGGGCCTTTATGAATATGGATATGATCCTCCATGCCTGCCAGCCGGAAATGCTCGCGGGCGAGGGTAGCGTGTTTCGCATTGCTCTCCAGTGTGATAACCTGCCCGCCTTCGCTCACGGCGCGAGCCAGCCACAGGGTCGAATAACCGACGAACGTACCGATTTCCAGCATATGATTCGCTCTCACCATGCGCGCCAGACAATACAGCAGTTTGCCCTCCGCCGGGCTGATCTGCATCCCGGGATAAAGTTCTTCCCCTTTGCGACGGGCTTGCCGCATGGTTTTGGTTTCTTCGGCAAAGGTTTCGGCGATATAGTGATAAGCAGATTCGTTGGTATTGCGCACAGGCTTGCTCCAATGGCAGGTTTGACACAGCAAAGCTATAGTAAGCGAGGAAGAGGATAAAGTCTCAATAAGGGCCTTGCCACCGTCGTCTAAAGGATTAGGATCACCCCAATCAATTCTGACTAACTGGAGTTCCCATGCGTATTCTGCTGCCCGCCCTGTTGTTTTTCGTTATCCTCACGCAGGGCGCGGCGGCACAGGAAGAAACCGGAAAGGGCGGCCATCTCGCCATGTATGCCGGTTCATTCGATGTGTTGGATAGCGAATCCTACGTGCAGGTCGGCGCGGAATACCGTTTCGCCGATATCGGAAACGGGTTTCGCCCGACCGTTGGCATCAACGTGGATGATGAAAGCGCCGGATATCTTTATGGCGGGGTGAATCTCGATATCCCGCTCGGCAGCACACCCTTTCTGCTGACGCCCAATTTTATGGTCGGGCTGTATACCAGCGGCTCCGGCAAGGATCTGGGCGGGGCGGTGGAATTTCGCTCCGGGCTGGAGGCATCGTATCGCACGGAAGCGGATCACCGCATCGGCGTAGCGTTCAATCATATTTCCAACGCCAGCCTTTATGACCGCAATCCCGGTGCCGAGGCGTTGTTGTTTGTGTATCAGTTGCCGTTGCCGTATTAATCAGGCGGGTTCATGCACTATGCAGGTTTTGCCGCCGCCAGCCCCTGCTTCAGGCGCGCCAATCCTTCATCCAGCTCATTGGCGGTAATATTCAGCGCGGGCAGGAAGCGCAACACGTCCGGCCCGGCAATCAGCACCAGCACGCCGTAGCAGCGCGCCAGATTGGAGAGGTCGCCCGCCTTGCCCTTCCATTGTTCCGCCAGCACCGCCCCGGCCATCAGCCCCTGACCGCGAATCTCCGTAAACATCCCGAGTTCTGCGTTGATGGCTCCCAGCCCGGCAAACAGGCGCTCGGACATGGCGGCAACATGCCGCATCATCTGCGGCGTGTTTATTTTCTTCAGCCCTGCCAGCGCCACGGCGCAGGCAACCGGATTGCCGCCGAAGGTAGAGCCATGCGAGCCAAATTGCAGGATTTCCGCGACCTTCTTGCCCGCCAGCAGCGCGCCGATCGGCATACCGCAGCCCAGCGCCTTGGCGCTGGTAAGAATATCGGGGGCGACGCTCTCATGCATGCAGGCGAATAATTTTCCGGTTCGGCCCATGCCGGTCTGGATTTCATCAATGGCCATCAGGATGCCGTGGCGGTCGCATAACTCCCGCACTCCTTTAAGGTAACCCGGGTTGCACGGCTTCACTCCGCCCTCACCCTGAATTGTCTCAAGCAGAATGGCGCAGGTCTTGTCGGTAATCATCTTCTCCAGCGCTGTTAAGTCGTCATACGGGTCGCAATAGACGAATCCACCCGGCAGCGGCTCGAATCCGGCGTGAAATTTCGGCTGGGCGGTGGCGGTGACGGCAGCGAGGGTGCGCCCATGAAACGATCCGGTAAAAGTGATGATTTCACGCTTTTCAGGCGGCCTGCCCTGTTCGCTGGCCCATTTACGGATCAGCTTGATGGCCGCCTCGTTGGCCTCCGTGCCGGAATTGGCGAAATAAACCCGCTCGCAAAACGGCACGGCTTCAACCAGCGCTTCGGCCAGCTCAATGGCGGGCGCGGTGAAAAACACATTACTGGTATGCCAGAGCTTGCGGCCCTGCGCCTCAAACGCCGCCAGCAAGTCGGGATCCTGATGGCCCAGCGCCGAGACGGCGATACCGGCAGCCAGATCCATATACTCGTTACCGTCCAGATCCCAGATACGGGAACCCTTGCCATAATCGAGGATCATCTCCCGTGGCTTATAGTTGGGAATAAAATAGGTCTGGCCTTTTTCGACAAGTGCCTTCGAGGCCGCTCCCGAAGGAGTATGGTATGGTGTGCTCATGGCGCGTAATCTGGCTGAAAAAGCCCATATCTGGCAAGTGGAAAATGATGCAGGGAAGTGCTATTGTCATTTCACATTAACAATTCCCATGAAAAACGGAAATGACCGGCTTGTAACACAAGCCCGTCGCCCATGCGGCGTACCACGGTTTATTTTTCATTTGAGGAAAAAATGATAAGATGCGGATTATGGAAGAAACACACCCCCGGAATCGTGAAAAGGTCTATGCGGCGCTTGATCTTGGCACGAATAATTGCCGCCTGCTGCTGACCCATCCGCAACTGAAGGAAACCAAGAGCGGGCGCAGCCTGCGCTCGGTGGACGGGTTTTCGCGCATCGTGCGGCTCGGCGAGGGGGTCAGCAGTTCGGGCAGGCTGTCGGAGGAGGCGATGGAGCGTACTATTGAGGCGCTGCGTTCCTGCCGCGGTAAAATGGAGCGTTACTCGGTCATCCGGGGGCGCTACGTAGCAACCGAGGCCTGCCGCAAAGCCTCCAACGCACTGGAGTTCATGCAGCGAATCAAGCAGGAAACCGGGCTGACCATCGAGATCATCTCCAACGAGGAGGAAGCACGGCTGGCCCTGCTCGGCTGCTGCTCGTTGCTGAAAAAGCGCACGCGCAAGGCGTTGGCCTTCGATATCGGCGGCGGCTCAACCGAGATTATGTGGGTCGAAGCGACGCCGCTGATCGAATCTGAGGGCGCGATTATTCCGGTTATTCCGTTCGATCTTAACATCCGCGACTGGATTTCCGTACCCTACGGCGTGATGAACCTCTCCGAGCGCTTCGGCTCCTCCGCCTATGCCGATCTTTATTTCCGGGATATGGTCGAGCGGGTCAGGGAAGCCGTCTCTCCGCTCGAAGCGCGTCACAGTATCTCACAACTGGTAGGCGAAAAGGAGGTGCAACTGCTATCCACCTCAGGCACGGTCACGACGCTGGCGGCGATTCATCTCGATCTGCAACGCTATGAGCGTAGCCGGATCGACGGCATCCGCCTGACCCACGAGGCTATTTCAGCCAGCATTGAGCGCCTGCTTTCCATGCGCCCGTCCGAGCGCTTCAACCATCCCTGCATCGGCGCGGATCGCAGTGACTTTATTCTGGCCGGTTGCGCGATTGTTACGGCGATATTCGAGGTCTGGCCCTTCGCCAGCATCACGATCGCCGATCGCGGGGTGCGCGAAGGCATCATCGTTTCCATGCTGATGGATCAGAAAAGCTGATTCTCAACCCGGCATTTGCTTTTTGGGCAACCGGTATTATAGTCTTTGCGGTATAGCGCCGGATCGTGACGATACGATCTACGCATTTTTATCTGGCCTCCGGATCTTTTATGCTCCTTGCCTGCCCCAACTGCCATGCCACCTTTCGCGTGCCCGCGCAGGCGCTTGGCGAACAGGGCCGCTCCGTGCGCTGCTCATCTTGTCATGGCGACTGGTTCGCCGAGCCGCGTGACCTGCTGCCCGAGGAATTGCCGCAGATGGAAGAAGCCGTAAATGAGGCGTTTTCCAGTGCGGTTGAGGAGGATGTCAGCGAAGTTAATATCGAGGATGTGACCATCAGTGTGCCTGTGCCGCCACAGGCGATCCGGCGTGTGTCCAAAATGCAGATTGGTATGCTGGCTTGTGTATTGCTGATTTTCATCGGGCTGTTTGCCGTCACCCGGCGTCTGCCGTTGCCGGGGCTGACGCCGATGGAAGGGCTGGCGCTTTCCAATGTGCAACTGAAGACGGATAAATTTGGCAAAAAGAATCTCTATAGCGTATCCGGAGATGTGGTAAATACGACGGAGAAACAAATAGCCCTGTCGCCACTGCGTATCCGGCTGGTCAATGCTGAGGGAGAGTTGCTGTTGAGTCATACGATTGACCCGTCGAAGGAAAAACTGAGCGATGAGCTACGCATCCTCAAACCCGGCGAGCGGCGGCCCTTCTCCGCCAATAAGCTGGCTGTCCGCAACAAGGAAGCCGCCGAGGTGCTGGTTGATATCGGCAGCGGGCTTGACCTGATGCTGCGCAAATGAGCCGCAACGCCTCCATACCCGTCTTATTCGGCGCGGCGGAAATCGGGGTACGCATCGGAGCGCTGGCGCGTGATATTCGCGCCCTGCTGGGGCCGGAATTCAGCGTCGTGACACTGCTTAAAGGCGGGTTTGTCTTTACCGCCGATCTGATCCGGGCGCTTTATACCGAGGGCTGCATCCTCGAGATTGATTTTCTGACCCTCTCCAGCTATGGCGAGGGCGTAGAAAGCACCGGCGTCGTTGATATGAAAAAACCGCTGGAGGACGATCTTCGGGGTAAAAAGATACTGCTGGTGGACGATATCCTTGAGTCGGGCCGCACACTGGCTATGGCGCGTGACCTGATTATGCGCTCGGGTGCGCAATCGGTGCATATCTGCGTGCTGCTGGAAAAACCGGGGAAACGCAATGCGCCGGTGGAAGCCGATTTCATCGGCTTTGCCATTCCTGATAAATTCGTCGTCGGCTTCGGGCTGGATTTCGCGCATCGCTACCGCGAGTTGCCCTATATCGGCGTCGTGCAGGGCGAAAACTGATCATCATAAAATCGTTCTATTGTCTTTTGCAGTCGCAAGCCTGTCATTCCAATTATTTTGGGAAGTTGTTAAGTGGAATGACTATAAAACAAATCACCCTGCTCTCCGGCAGTCAGCATGGGTTTTTTCTTCTGTTTTACCGGCTCGCCAAGGTTTGCCCCGCCCTCGCCGTCATAAAAACGCAGTCGCACCGGGCCGCCCTCCGGCAGGGTGGCTTTGGAGGAGATAAGCGTGCCGTCCGGGCGGTAAACCAGCGCATAGCCACGGCGCAAGACCTCACGGTAATCCAGCGACGCCATCACCCGCCCCAGCGCGGCCAGTTGCGTACTCCGACGCTCGAGCAGAGGCAGAATCGTCAGGCGCGCCGCCAGCGGGTGCAGCACCGCTTCCTCCTGCCGGATACGGTGATGCAGCGCGACGGAGACCCGCTTGAGCAAGGCTTGCGGCTCCTTCTGTTGTGAGCGAATCGCCTGCGCAATCGCCTGATCCGCCCGCGTATTCCATTGTCCGATCTGGCCGTGAAACAGGTGCAGACTTCGAGTCAGGGTATGCGGCGTCAGGCGTGAGGCGGCAAGCACCATTTGCCCCCGGCGGCGCTCCAGCAGCAGCGGCATGGCGGCCAACAGACGCTCCGCCCGGTCGTCATAGCGCTGTGTATGCCGGGCCAGCAGTTCAGCCGGGCGCGGCAGGCCCCGGCGAAACCCGGCGACACGCTCGCGTCTGGCTTCCATCTGGCGCGTGATACCACGCATCAGCCGCCCCCGGCTTTCCTGCGCCCATGCCAGCAACTCCCCGCGCACCGGCACGGCCATTTCGGCGGCGGCGGTGGGGGTGGGGGCGCGCCGGTCGGAAGCATAGTCAATCAGCGTGGTATCGGTTTCATGGCCGACGGCGGAAATCAGCGGAATTTGCGACGCGGCGGCGGCACGCACGACGATTTCCTCATTAAAGGCCCATAAATCCTCAATCGAGCCGCCACCCCGCGCTACGATCAGCAGGTCAGGACGGGGGATCAGCGATCCGATGATCCGATGATCCGATGATCCGGTTGCAAGATCATGAGGAAGCATATTAAACCCCTCAATTGCCCGGGCGATTTGTTCCGCCGCACCCTCACCCTGCACCGCGACCGGCCATACCAGCACATGCACCGGGAAGCGGTCGGCGAGGCGGTGCAAGATATCGCGGATCACCGCCCCGGTCGGCGAGGTGATGACCCCGATGACCTGCGGCATGAAGGGCAGCTCCCGCTTGCGCTCGGCGGCAAACAGCCCCTCAGCGGCGAGTTGCTTTTTACGCTGCTCGAGCAGGGCCATCAGCGCGCCCTGACCGGCGGCTTCCATGCGGTCAATGACGAGCTGGTAGGAGGAGCGCCCCGGGT
>JAKFYP010000135.1 GCA_021730835.1 Alphaproteobacteria bacterium | reverse complement strand
GAATAGTAGCAATAACATCCTCCCAGGTTTCACATTGTTCTATATCGTGATAAATTCTATTTTCAATAAATATCTTTTCTAAAGAAATAAAATGCCATTCTTCTAAAAGTTCTCCCTTATGAATTTTCTGCCGATGCGGATTTTATATCAAGAGAAACAAGGTTAATCAAGTCTTTATCAGAGAGTTCAGTGAGCAGCGCGCCGCCATCTCCCTCCAGTATTTCATTGGAAAGCAATTGCTTGGCTTCAATCATTTTATCAATCTGGTCTTCCAGCGTCCCTTTGCAGATGAACTTATGCACGAGGACATTGCGTTTTTGGCCAATGCGAAACGCACGATCGGTTGCTTGATTTTCTACTGCCGGATTCCACCAGCGATCAAAATGGATGATGTGTGAGGCGGCTGTGAGATTAAGTCCCACACCACCGGCTTTCAGAGAGAGTACAAAAAACGGTGGGCCATCATCAGCTTGGAACTCCGCCACCATTTCTGCGCGTTTTTTTACTGGTGTTTCACCGTGCAAAATAAGCCCCGTGCTACCAAAAATACTGTGCAAATATCTAGAGATTTCGCCTGTCATTTCCTTAAATTGCGTGAATACCAGAACCTTCTCTTGTTTTTGTGCAATGACTTCGCAGATTTCGCGCAGTTGCAAGAATTTTCCACTTTCATCTGGCGTAAATTCACCATGCTTCAGCCATTGCGCGGGGTGATTACAAATCTGTTTGAAGCGCATGAGGTAGGAGAAGATAATGCCTCGCCGCTCGATGCCATCTTTTTCTTTGATATCACGCACCAGCCCGTCCACAGCCTGCTCATACAGCACCACCTGCGCTTTCGATAGTGCGCAATAACTTTTGATTTCTGTTTTATCCGGTAAGTCAGCGATCACGTTTTTATCGGTTTTCAAACGACGCAAAATATACGGGCGCACAAGCGAACGCAGTGCTGTATAATATGCATGTCCATTCGCATCTTTCTTGCCGATAAATTTCTGAAATTCTTTCGGTGAACCAAGCAACCCAGGCGACACAAAATCAAACAGCGACCACAAATCCGACAAGCGATTTTCCACTGGCGTGCCTGTCATCGCGAGCCTGTGCGATGCCTGAATATTCTTAATCGCACGCGTTTGTTTGGCATCGGGGTTTTTAATCGCCTGCGCTTCATCCAAAATCAGCATATCCCATTTTTTTTCGGCAAGCCACGCAAGACGCAGCGCCGAACCATAGGTGGTGATGCAGAGATCAACCTCACGCTCTGGCGGCAACACGCCATCCCCCGATGGGTGAGCTATATGGAAGGTAAGCGATGGTGCGAATTTAGTTATCTCTGCTTTCCAGTTGCCGATCAAAGATGCTGGCACAATCAACAGCGAGTGTGGCGGCTTCTTTGCTTGTTTTTTAATGAGTGCAAGCAGTGCAATTACCTGCAAGGTTTTTCCCAGCCCCATGTCATCGGCGAGAATCGCACCCAGCCGAAGTTGCACGAGCAAATGCAGCCATGCCACGCCTTGCTCCTGATAGGGGCGCAAATTGGCCTGCACTTCGCCTTTTAATTGCCGCATTAAATCTTTACTCGCTTCCGGCGCACGAATCTTCTGCAACGTCTCTTGAAGCCATGCGCCTGATATAGCGCGTATATGAGACACTGACTGTGTATTATCACCTACGGCAGAAGGCATCCCCGAAAGCAAGCGCATCCCTTCGGCAAATGAGATGCCCTCCTTCATCTGCCGTGTTACTTTTTTCCACTGCCCGAGCAAATCAGTGAGTTTTTCCTTGTCCACCTCCACCCATTGACCTTTGAAAAACACCATATTTTCACTGCGTGCGAGTAGCTCTTGAATTTCACTTTCGGTGATGTGCTGATCGCCTAGCATGAGGTTCGCATCAAAATCCAGTAGCGCGTCAAAACCGATAGACGAAGGCTTATCTTCGCCGATGCTCACCTTAATTTCGGGGCTACGACCCGCTTTCCACCAGTTGGGGATACGCACCGCAATGCCAGATTTCTCAAAAATCGGCGTATCCTGCAAGAATCTGTAGGCTTGTGATGCCGTCCATGCAGCAGGGTGATAAATATCGCCAGAATCCGTCTGTTGTTTGATAAACGCACTTTCCTGTGAGGCTTTATGAATGGGTTCCAGCAGACGCAACAGCATGTTTTTCTGCCCTGCATATTCCTCAAGCGCACGTGTAAGCGGAAGATGTTTTGGCTTGCCAGCATCTGACACTTGATGCGCGTAAGTGGCCAAGAATGCAAACGGTGTATCGTTGGAGTTTTTGTTTTCCGCCAGATGAAAACACACTCGCCCAAGCAGGCTTACCCGCGAATGCCGCGCAGCAAAGAACGCTGCAGCGTCGCCACCTGATTCGAGGATTTCAGCATGCAGCGCATGCTCCACTTCCTGCCATAACGAGACGAGAAGCTGACCATTCACATATTCCGCCCCCACCATCGGCGGCACGGCGAGCAAAAAATGCTCTATATCCTCGGGCATGATCGGAATTTCAACGGGATATTTTTTTAGATTGCGCCCCTCTAAATTAGCTGTGCCAGCAAACAGCGCGAGATAATGTCGCGTGAAATCCTTCCAGTAATGCACAGTGTCGTCATGTGCAATATTATCCACGACATCCAGTGCCAGAAGACCATGCCCCTGACCCCGCGTAAACGCCTTCCGTAGTACATGTTCCAGTGCAATGTCTTCTTCCACCACAACCAACCGCCGCTGCGCGGAAACGCCTAGCTGTGCCATATTTTCTCTCTGACTTGTTTAATCTCTCTTGGGTGTAATTCCCCGCCGCTTGCGACGCATCAGGGAAATACCCTTCCTTAATACCCCGCCCCTTGGGGCGGGGATAGTTTATTGAATGAGACTGGAAAAGAGCAGTGTAAATTGCACCCATAAAGGCGAAATCAAAAAACTCAAACTGACGGTCAGTAGAAAAAAAGACCATTTTTTACGAGGAGACCAGTTTCCTTTATGCCCAACCCAATCCATAAATATAACAGGCAACAAAGCAATAGGATAAGCATACATTCCAGATAACCAGAAAGGCGCTGCCACATCTTTAAAAAAGAGTGAAGCGCTACCGTACCAAAAGAAAAACCACAGCACGGTAAAACAAGCTATTTTCTTAATATCCCGACGCCAGATCATGATTCAGCAATAAATTATTCTACAGTCCAATTTAATAATGGGGGCGTCATCTTACAGTTAGCGGTCTGCACGAGACCTCGGCCCTTTGCCGTGCGGCACGGAGGATATCCGGCCAGTTTTTTTAAATGCCGCCTGAGCAGCCTCATCCGTGGAGGGGTGTTGCGAGCACGGCGCAACTTTGCACCAGACATGGCGATGCAGCAGGTCACAGACGGTTGGCTTGTACACGCGGCGTTCCGCCCGCGCTTCATACGCGGCGTGAATCCGGCTGACTTCCAGCACCGTTTCAGGCGTGCATCCACCAGTCATTGACCGGGCGGCGCGGGCCGCAGGGACTATCCTCCGCTCCGACACACGGGCTTTTGAGATCTTCACGCTTTTTAGAACAGGCCGAAGGCATCACCAGTAACACTATCGCCAACAGCATATATCCCAGATGTTTTGCTTTCATCCCGCCCTGCCTTTCCTGTTACTTTCTAGAACTAGAACCCAGCTTACGAAGGCGCTCCGGATCGGATATCAATCCGCCACCACCGCTACCACCGCCACGCCCAAAGCTGGTGAAATTCCTGACGCCATCATTAAGAGCACCCGGCAACCGGTCAAGCCGCATGATACTATGGGTCAATTCATTCGCCAATGACGTAATGACATCGGTCATCTTAAAAGCAATATAGCAGAGAATCGCAAAAATCAATACTTTCAGAATGCTCATGGGAAAGACCGATGCACTATCGACTCCGACCGGCCCGTCAAGCCCCCAGTTTCCTTCGTAAGGTTGCCCGTTGACCATGAAGCGCCAGACGTTGACGTCTTCCGGCCCGTTTGCGAGTTTTTCCGTTTTTGTATAACAGACATCAACCCCGGTAAGCATATCCTCTGCCGCCGTCTGGATCATCACGGCAAAGAACGCTAGGAACCCAAACATCAGGATAGCCTGCAAGCTGACGTTGGCGAGTTGGTTGATCCAGCCGATAAAGATATGCTTGGTGCGCTCAAACAGTATGAACCCGATAAAAATCGGTGCCAATCCGAACAGAAGCGTTTTTACCAGCAGAAACATACAGTAAACCAGCAGGGCGCGAATCATCACCATGACCAGCAGCATCAGGCTCATGCCGAGCGCGAGCGCCATGACGATACCAAACGGGCCGGTTCCAAACGCCGCTTGCAGGATGGCAAAATATTTAGGCGAGATAACCAGTTGCAAAATGCCGTCGAATAAACCGAACGGTTGCGCGATATTCGCGGAAAGTGATGTAATCGGCCCGCCGCCTAAGTCGATACAGGAGACGCCCAGCCAGGGAATATTGGCGTAGACATCGCAACCCGCGCCGATGGAAATCATCAGGTTGATCAGGTAATTCGTCCCACGCTCGAAAATACCACCCACCACATCGTTAAACAACGTCCAGCCAAACGAACAAAACCCGAATAAATTCAGCGGATTGTGCGGAAGTAGCCAGCAGGCAAACCCGGTAAAGCTAAACGGATACATCAGGGAAAAAATAATGCCGATTTTAATCACCCGCATCAACGCTTCGGCAAAAGTCGCCTGCACGATTCCAAACATGAACCCGACCGCGTAAAATATCAGGTAAAGCGTCAGGGATGCCAAAATGATCGTACTATAGCCGCTGGAGGTAACGATCCCCCGGAAAAGCTGATGGGCAACGTTGCTCAGTGAAGTGTCGATCAGCCCGACAATATCCTGAAGGAGGTTTTCAAGCCGTTCGCCAAAACCGGTGTTCTGATCGGGATCAAAAAAGTTCTGCGTGGTGCAGGCATCCGCCAGATCCGCCCCCTGCTGCGCCCATACGCTTTCCCCGGGAATGAGCACGAATAGCACTGCCAGTGCCATCATCAGCATAACGGTATATATGCGCGCAGAAACCTGTACCGGCTGTAGTATCCGTTTCATCATGTTCCTCCCAAGGGTCGGCGCGACACGCTGGAAGCGCCGGATTCGGCCGATGCCCGTGGCCTGCCTGTACGTACCAGTCCCGCTCCGGAGAAAGCTCCGGCCCCTGTATTGATCGCATCGGCAAGGGAGGAACCGCCTCCGAAAATTGCGGTGGTCAATATCGGTATTCCGTCAAGCATCATGACGATAATCAGGGTTACCAACATGACCTTCGCCACCCCATCGAACAAGTTGAGCATTTGCTCAAGATGTGATTTCGTATCGGTAGTCATATCGACAGAAGGAAAATTAAACAGACCACATACGTTGGTCCCGCCGCTTAATATCGGGTTAAGAATATTAGTATATCCTCCCTTATCAATATATTCAACCCGGCTGCGGGGTAATCCGTCCTGCCCAACGATCCTGTTACCGTCCTGACGGAAATTGGTATAGAATTGCTCGTCAGTCGCATTTTCGCGTCCGCAGCGCGGCGTTTTGTTACGGTAGAAATCCGTCATATCCTCCCCGACCATCTTATTCAGCGAGGCAGGGTCATCGAAAATATATTCGTCCAGTATGGGAAGTGCCATGCCCAGATAAGCGAACATCATGATAGGTTGCGCGATACCTGCGATAATGTTGCGCAGCCAGTTGCCAAAATATTCAAACGGGATGCCGGGTATCAGGATCAGCGCGATGAAAATTGGCGAAATCACGATCATGAAACCCACGTACACATATGCCAGAATAAAGATATACGCCGCCCGGAATACAAAAGTAATCACCGAGAACAGGGCGACGAAGCCAATGGCAAATACCGATAATCCCAACGAGCCGCTAAACAGGGAAGCCGACAGGAAAGCAAAAATGCCGCTCTGGAAAGAAACCGCCCCTCCCAGCCCGAACAGACGATCTATGATGCAATCCATGCGGGCCCATAACACCAGGTCGTTTTGCGAACCGGTCAGATTGAGGATGGAGTTAACAAAATTCACGGCATCCGGATCAGTGCTGCCCTGCCGATCCGTCAGGCAGGCGAAATCCTCGCCAAAGCCCAGCGGCCCGGAAGCTCCGGCATACGTACTGGTTACCAGTGTCCCGCCTTCCGCCATGATACCGAATACACTGGGAGCGAACCCGTTCAGATTATCCGTAAATGTCCAGACCAGTCCGATCTTGAGAATCAGAACGAAGGCCTGACGTTTGATTTCGCTCGTTCCCATCAGCATCTGTACGCCAAACAAGGTGATGGAAAGCGTAACCAGGACATTGATCGTCGGCTGCAAAGCTGTGGAAAGCACCGACAAAAACCGGCCTGTCGCCGATTCTATCGCCCCCTGAATACAGGGCACAATGGTGCTCAACATCAGCCCGCGATCCACACATGTCACCTGCGCGCCAGTAAGCGTATCGTAATAGCCAAGGCCGTATGCCGGCATTGCCATGAAGAGTACGCCGAACGCTCCCGCCGCCGCCAGCATGCTACAGACAATATACGCCCTCATATTCTCCTGCCCACCAGCC
>JAKFYP010000212.1 GCA_021730835.1 Alphaproteobacteria bacterium | reverse complement strand
GTATGACGGCGGGCATTGCTGTCAAACGGTGAGATGCGCACCAGCCGGTGCACCCCGGTTTCCGTCTTGGCCCAGCCATAGGCGTTATGCCCGGCAATATAAAGCGTTGCCGATTTGATGCCAGCCTCCTCGCCCGGCTGCTCATCCACCACCTCGACCTTGAATTCACGCCATTCGGCCCAGCGGATATACATCCGCAGCAGCATGGATGCCCAGTCCTGCGACTCCGTGCCGCCCGCCCCCGGATGAATCTCGAGAAAGCAGTTATTGGCATCGGCTTCGCCGGAGAGCAGGCTCTCAATTTCCAGCTTGCTCGCCGCCGCCGCCACCTCGCGCAATTCCTTCTCGGCCTCCGCTTCGCTTTCGGCGTCGCTCTCCTCCCAGCCCAACTCACCGAGCACCAGCGCATCCTCATAGCGCTTCTCCAGCGCCATAAAATTATCAATAATATCCTGAAAATAGGTGCGCTCGCGCAAGATAACCTGCGCCTTCTGCCGGTCGCTCCACAGGGCCGGATCCTCGGCCTGCCGGTTTAGCGCCTCAAGACGGGCAACGGCGGTATCCCAGTCAAAGATACCTCCTCAGCAGCGCCAGCGACTGCCTGATTTCGGCGGAGAGATTCTCGATTTCAGCTTTCATGGGAATATACGTATATTAATTATGGAAGAACAGCACGTCATCTGATACCCACATAATAGAAGAAATATGGGTTCTAACCGGATACTTTGGCAAGCACAATGCTGAAATCTTTTTTCAAATGGTTCCTTGTCATTTTCTGCATTTGCTTTGCCATATTCATGTTTGTGTTCCTCTACATGCGTGCACAGGGGCTGATACAAGAATCTCTGGTGGCAGGCCTGCTTATCAACCTTCTCACCAGTACAATGGCTGCCGCTACATTAGCCGCCTTGAACACCGCTGTTTTTCGATTACTTAGAATCTTGCTGAAATAACGTCTATGTGACAGGGTAACCGTAGCAGCATTCCGCTCCCACCACCTCCGAAAAAGGCCATACGCACACGGCATACGCCCCTTTCCTATTCCGAGTAGTGAAGCAACTATGGAAGCGCCTGAAAATTAACGCGAATAGAATTCGGTGACCAGATTCGGCTCCATCATGACCGGATAAGGAATCTCGGCCAGTTTGGGCATGCGCAGGTATTTCGCCTTGAACTGCTTGGCGTCCATGTCAATATATTCGGGCACGGAACGCTCGGGATTCTGCATGGATTCCAGCACCATCGCAATCTGGCGGGATTTCTCGCGCACCTGAATCTCGTCGCCTTCCTTCACGCTGTAACTCGGGATATTGACGCGCCTCCCATTGACCAGCACATGCCCGTGATTGACAAACTGGCGGGCGGCAAACACCGTCGGCACGACGCCCATACGGTAAATCACCGCGTCCAGACGGCGCTCCAGCAGGCCTACCAGATTCTCGGAGGTATCACCTTTAGCCCGCACCGCCTCGGTATAGACCTTGCGGAACTGACGCTCGGTCAGGTTGCCGTAATAGCCTTTAAGCTTCTGTTTTGCCTGCAACTGCAAGCCGTAATCGGAGAGCTTGCGGCGCTTGGCCGGGCCATGCTGGCCGGGGCCGTAATTACGGCGCAATACGGGGTCTTTGGCGCGTCCCCAGAGATTCTCACCCAGCCGGCGGCTGATCTTGTATTTTGCACTATGACGTTTCGACACGGATGCCTCTTTTTTCTTTGTCGGATCAAGGGGCAACAGCAATATACAACTCCGCCCCGCCTGTCAAATATCTTTTTAGGCAATGGCGTCGGCGTAACAATTGGGAGTCTCCCAGAGCCGCACAGCGCAACAGACGATGCCAGATTCTCCGAAAAGCACCGGGCATACGGTGGTAAGGAGATATTCGGCCATGCGCTCGGCTGTCGGGTTATGCGGCAGGTAAAACACCTGCTGGCCGGTCTGGGCGGCGATAGCCTCACCAAGCTGACGGTCACGCTCCCAGAGAATCAGGGTGTGATCCCAGTGGTGATCTACCCAGCCGCCCAGCTTTTCGCGCACCACGCCGAAATCAACCACCCTGCCCAGCGCATCGAGTGTGCCTGCTTCAAACGTCGCCTCAATCGTATAGCGATGGCCGTGGATATATTTGCATTTGCTCTCGTGCTCGGCAACACGGTGCGCCGCGTCAAATTCGATCTTGCGGGTGCAGGTGATGTGCTTTGTCACGCTACTGGCCCCCGCCGCCGCCCTGATTGGGCGAAGCAACCGTCCAGCCGAAACTGCTCATGCAATCGGCGAAGAAAATGGCGAGGCTGCGGTTATATTCCCGGTTAGCGTCGGCGTCATCGGAGCCGGGCGGATCACCCAGCAAATCCTCCACTGCATCGCGGCATTTATCACGTTTTTTGTCGTACTGACGTTGAATCAGCACGGTATCCGAGCAGGAAGTCGCGGTAAAGGCAATGAATACCAGCCATATACAGGCGCGTTTAGGCATAACCCTCCCTCCGGTTGCGATGTTTGCGGGCGGCGATTTCATCCATTTGCTGCTGCTCGATCTTCTCCAGCCGCTTTTTTTCTTCCTCCAGCCAGCGCTCCCAGGCAATCTCGAATTTCTTGAGCTCGCTGTAGGCCTCGCTGATTTCATCGGCCAGCCGGTCAATCTTGCGGCTAACCAGCACGATTTCCTTATCCAAACTCAGGCGCTGCTGCTTGATATGCCCGGAGAAATCCCCGAAAAACCCCGACATGCCCGGCATCTCCGAAGCCAGCCTTACCTCGTTATTCAACTCCTCAAGCAGTGCCTGCGAGCGGTCGAGCAGCTTCTGACGGCGCTCATGCAGCAGTCCCATACGCCGCCGGAGTACGTCCAGTTCGCGCTGTTGCAGGCGGATGAGGGTTGGCAATCCTTGCATGAACCAGATACCGGATAAAAGCGCATTGTTGTTCAACTTTATTTTTCCCTGAAAAATAAAGTTGCGCTCAAACGCCGCCAGGGCTTACGCAACACGGGTTGCGGGCTGGCAGTCGCCAGCCTGTCACCCCAAATAATGCGACATTCTCATTTGGAATAACTATATCATACCGTGAAACCGGGCTTTTGTCACGCTACGGAAGCGGGAGAGGCTACTTATGGCGGAATTTGATGCGGCCCTTGGAGAGGTCGTAGGGCGTCATTTCGACGGTCACCTTGTCGCCGACCAGCACGCGTATCCGGTTACGCCGCATGCGCCCGGAGGTATGGGCAAGCACTTCGTGGTTGTTTTCCAGCTTCACCCGGAACATGGTGTTGGGGAGGACTTCAATCACTTCCCCTTCAAATTCGATCAGTTCTTCCTTGGCCATAACCTGCCTGACATGCGTTTACCGGCCTCCTGCTATCACACCCTATCGGATATGTAAAACGCAAATCAGCGTAAACAGACGGCGGGCGGTGTCAAGATCGAGGCCGATTTTACCGTCCAGCAGGGAAATGAGCAGATCCGCTCCCTCGTTATGAATGCCGCGCCGCCCCATGTCGATGGCCTCAAGCCGGTGTTTATCCGCGCTGCTGACCGCCTGAAAATAGCTCTCGCAGATCAGGAAATAATCGCGCACGATCCGGCGGAAGGGTGATAGCGGCAACATCACCTGCGCCGGTTCGGTGAGCACGTCGGCAGCAATATGGAAATACAGGCGGTTCTCATGGATGCCGAGTCGCACACGATACGGCCCGCTAGCCAGTCCGTCTGGAGCAAAACGGTTGGCGGTCAGCAGGTCACGCAGGGCGATTTCCCGCTCATGCTCGATTTCCGGGGCGCGGCGGATGACGTGCGCCTCGTCCAGCTCGATTGCAATAATGCGCTCGGAGGGGGTCATCATATCCCCTCCCCCTGTTTACGGGGAGAGGATGCACAGGGTTGCCGCGCCGTCACCGACAGGGCATGCGCGCCAAGTCCTTCGCTCTCAGCCAGCGTGGCGGTGGCGTCGGCCAGCGCGGCGAATCCTTCTTTTGAGCAGCCGATAATGCTGGTTTTCTTGATGAAGTCGTAGACCGACAGGCCGGAGGAAAAACGCGCCGTTTGCGAAGTCGGCAGGACGTGCGACGGCCCGGCGAGATAATCCCCGATAGCCTCGGGCGTATGGCGGCCCAGAAAAATCGCCCCGGCATGACGGATTTTTTCCATTAGCGCTTCCGGGTTTTCCACCGCCAGTTCCAGATGTTCCGGGGCGATGCGGTTGATAATAGCGGGCGCGTCATCCAGTAAGGCCAGCAGGACGCATAACCCGTGCGCCGCCAGCGATTTCTCCGCGATAGCGCAGCGGGGAAGCGTTGCCAGATGAGAGAGGAGCGCCGCCTCCACCGCATCGGCGAAACCGGCGTCATCGGTCATCAGGATAGATTGCGCGTCCTCGCCGTGCTCGGCCTGCGACAGCAGATCGGCGGCGATAGCGGCGGGATCGTTTTGGTTGTCCGCCACCACAAGGATTTCCGATGGCCCGGCGATCATATCAATGCCGACCTGTCCGAATACCTGCCGTTTTGCCTCGGCGACATAGGCATTGCCCGGCCCGGCGATTTTATCGACCGGGCGGATGGACTCCGTACCGTAAGCCAGCGCGGCAATGGCCTGCGCCCCGCCGATGCGGTAGATTTCATTGACCCCGGCCAGTTGCGCCGCCACCAGCACGGCGGGATGGAGCGCCCCGTCCGGGCAGGGCACGGTCATGACCAGCCGCCCCACCCCGGCGACGCGGGCGGGAATGCCGTTCATCAGCACCGAACTTGGGTAGGACGCCAACCCACCGGGCACGTAGATACCCACGGCGTCAATGGCATTCCAGCGCATGCCGAGCCGCACGCCCGCCTCGTCGGTATAGTCGAGGTCGCGGGGCATCTGTTTTTCGTGAAATAACCGGATGCGTTTCGCCGCCAGTGCCAGCGCCTCGCGTACCTGCGGCAGGCATGCCTGTTCCGCCGCCGCGATTTCCGCCTCACTGACACGGATCGTATCTGTATCCAGTTTCAGCCGGTCGAAACGCTCGGTCAGGCGAAACAACGCCGCATCGCCGCTCAAACGCACATCGGCGATAATCTCCCGCACAATGGGGGCAATCGTGTCATTCGCCGAGGCGCGGCCCGCAAGCGATGTTCCCAGCGCAACATCAAAACCGGCATCCCGCGCATCAAGCCGTTTAAGCATGCGCCGCCTCCCGGAACGCCGCAACCAGTTCATCGAGCGTTCCGCCCATTGTCTTGAGCGCCCCGCGATGGACGATCAGGCGGGAGGAAACGTCCATGATTTTCTCGATTTCCACCAGCCCGTTAGCGGCCAGCGTCGCCCCGCTCGATACCAGATCGACGATATGGCGGCACAAACCCAGCTTCGGAGCCAGCTCCATCGCGCCGCTAAGCCTGATGCATTCGGCCTGCACGCCTTTGGCGGCGAAATGCGCCTGCGTCAGGTTAGGGTATTTGGTGGCAATGCGAATATGGCTCCAGCGCGCCGGGTCGTCCTCTTTCGCTTCGGCGGCGCAGGCGACCGACAGGCGACAATGGCCGATACCCAGATCCAGCGGCGCATAGAGTCCCGGATAATCGAATTCCAGCAGCACGTCGCTGCCCGCCACGCCCAGTTGCGCGCCACCGAAGGCCACGAAAGTCGCCACGTCGAAACTGCGCACCCGGATGATGGAAAGCCCGGGCCGGTTGGTAGCGAATTGCAGCTTGCGGCTGCGCTCATCGAAGAAATCGGCCTCGGGCACAATGCCGACGGCATCGAGCACGGGCTTAAGCTCCTCGTAAATGCGGCCCTTGGGGATGGCCAGTGTAACAGGGTTTTCCATGCGCCTGTTATAGCGAAACCGTGAGAGAGCGCAATCGTCTCATCCGCACTTCTTCACAACGCATAGATTTCCAGCGGCAGATCGTCGGGATCGGCAAAGAAAAAGAACCGCTTGCCGGTCAGCGCGTCAAGCCGGATCGGCTCCGCCGCCACGCCGGCATCGGTCAGCGAGCGATGCGCCGCGTCAAGATCGGCCACGGCGAAAGCGAGGTGACGCAGACCGCACGCCTCGGGATAGGAAGGACGCGGAGGCGGAGAGGGAAAAGAAAACAATTCGATGGCCGTATCGTTGCCGACCGCCAGATCGAGTTTCCACGATTGTTTCTCAGGCCGCCATGTTTCGGCCAGCACCGGCAGGCCCAGAATCTTCGTGTAAAACGCTTTGGAGCGTTCGTAATCGGCGCAGATAATCGCCACATGATGCAGGCGCTCAGGCTTTAAGGCGGGACGGCTCACGCGCCCGGCTCCTCTGCCGCCCGTGGCTTTTCCTCCGCCTCCTTTTTGCCCGGCAGGCAAACGGCAAGGCTGACATCGAAATAAGGGTGTTCCAGCGAAGTCAGGGACGCGCTGTCGGAAAACAGCCAGCCGGAAAACAGCCGCTCCGGCCCCTCCCCTGCGTTGCGCCCGTAGATTTCCACCAGCGCATTGTATTTTTCCTGCCCGTTCTCCTGAACGATCTCGCACCGGCGGGTGAGCATCTCAAGCTCGCCGTGCGCCAGCACCGTGCCGACCGGGCCGGTGATTTCCTCCTGACGGGCCGTGACCTTATCAATGACCCTGAGCGTGACGCGCATATCCTTGCCTGCGCCCGCCGCATCGCCCGGCA
>JAKFYP010000012.1 GCA_021730835.1 Alphaproteobacteria bacterium | reverse complement strand
GAGTCACGCAGATCCGCCTCGAACGCGTCGGCCACTGCCTCGGTGGAGAGGTCAATTTCGTTATCGCCGTTGCGCAGGGTGATCGTATTACTGGTAGTAGCGCTGGTAAACTCAATAATCTCGAACTCGCTGATCGAATCGCCGAGATTGGTAGCTGAGCGGAATGTTTCGCCTTCGACGACAATCTCAATATTGGCATTCTCGCCGCCGCTGGGAGGAGCAGTGACACCGATACTTTCCACGTCAATATTGCCGAAGCTGCCGCGCAGGAATTCAACCCGTGCGCCAATTAAATCGCCCGAGCCGCTGAAGCTGGTAGCAATACGGTTTTGCCGGAAGGTCAGCCCGCCGAACGCCGCATCCAGCCGCGAGGCATAGGTATTGGCATCGGTCTGGTCGGCCACGGAAAGCCCGCCCGTTGCCAACTCAACGTCGAAATACCCGCCACCCGCCGTGGTCGAGCTGAAGCGGGCAAAAGTATCCGCCGCCGGGGTGGTATCGGTGATGGTGGCCTGATAGGTGTAATCGCCGACCGTAACTTGCGCCGTCACATTATCGGCGGAATTATAGGTAGCCGTAAAGCCGCTGATCGTGCCGAGAAAATCCGTGTTGGTGACGCCACTGGTATTGACGCCCTCATTGACGCCGGTATTGAGCGTCGCGCCGGAAAGTGAGGTATTGGTTGCCGCCTCGGTGAAGTTGAAGGCAGCCGCCACCAGATCGAGCGGGTTGCCCGGCGATTTGCTGCGAATCAGCAACGTGTCTCCGTCGCGGATGAAATCGAGTTGGTCGAGCGTATAGCGCGCCGTGCCGGTATAGTTGGCGATGGTGTCAATGATATTCTGCACGGTCTCCGCCGCCGTCGCCCCGATTTGCACATCGGTCGAGGTGGCGGGCGTATCCCGGAAGCGCAGGGCCAGCAGGCCGCCATTGCTGTCGTCAATGCTGAACGTTTCGTTATTGACCGGAAGCCCGGTTAAAATCAGTTGCAGTTCCGCCGGGGTCTGGTTCTGGGCGGTCACCAGCGCATCGCCGCTCGTGCCCGTCGCCCGCACGGAATTATCGGTCAGCCCGTCATCTGCTCCGCCGGAGAAGGCAAACAGGTTAGCGACTGCCGTGGTATCGCCCGCCGTCGCAAAGGCCGCTGTGGATGTTCCCTGATTGACCAGATTGACGTACCCCAACTCCCCGCCGGCATCGGCGGTCAGCGTAAGGATGTTAGTGTCCACGGTGGCGGTAATCCGGGTGATATTGGCGTTGGTTGAGGTATTGATGGCAACCGCGAGGTTGTTCAGCGAGGCATTGGTGGAGCCGCCTGCGGCGAACTGCGCGCCCTCGGTGAATGTGACGCCGTTGATGACGACGGTTTGCCCCGCACCGATATTCACGGCGAAGGTAAGCTGGGCGCGGGCGGCAGTGGCCGCTTCGTCAGGCGTGGTGATCAGGCTTTCCTCGGAAAGCGAGCCGTTGAGCAACGCAATATCGTTGAATGCGGTATTACCGGCAATCGAGTCAATTTCATCGGCCAACTCATCGAATTCGACCTGCAAAAAGGCCCGGTCAGCGGCGGTCAGCGAGCCGGAGGAGGCCTGCACGGCGATGCCCTTGAGATCGGTGAGAATATCGTTGATGGTAGACAGCCCGTCATAAGCCGTCTGGAGCAGGCTGCCCGCCTGCCCGGTATTTTGCAACGCCTGCCTGAGCGATGTCACCTCGGTCTGGAGGCGGATGGCCTGACTCAGCGAGGCGATATCGTCCCCGGCGCGCACATGGCGATTGCCGCTGGCAAGCCGCGCCGTGGAGATGGAAATTTGCTGATTTGCTTCTGAAAGCCCGAAAATGCCTGCTTGTGCCGCATACGCGATGCTGCTGGCGGAGGAAATTCCTACCATTACCTATGCTCCTGTTTCCAGGGGCCATTCTACGTGACTGGCGTCCTACGTGACCTGAACGCGACTACGCCCTACGTGGAAAATGTCGCATGGTATAGTGTTTTTCTAATTGATTGCTACTTTGTCGCCCTTCGCCTCATGTAGATTTTGCTACACATCGGCTCGGGCTTCGCCTATCAATCTAATTAGAAAGCACTATATTGCTAAGTGCAGATTGCATTATGGCAAAGGAAGGTTTCTAAATCGTTAATGGATCGGGCTGTCCTGTCTCCTTGAGCTTTTCCCAGCCGCCATTCTCCTTCTGGCGGATATAGGTGAGGGAAAAACCCGCATCCAGATACGATTTCCAGCGTTGCCGCGCTGCCGCCAGTGCGGTTTCATCCGTGCCGTCGAACAGATCGAACACGCGCTCGTATGGCTCATCGGCGGAAACCGTCACGCCGTGCGCGATCACGCGTAACGTCGCCCCGTTGGGGTTTTCTCCCCGGCTGCAAAGATAGACCGGCTGACGCTCGGGGCTGGGATCGTTGCGTGTGCCGTGTGGCAGGAAGGTATCAGGGTTATAATTCCACAGAGCCTTATCGAGTGTCTCAATTTGCGCTTCCGTGCCGTGGATCACCGCCCGCATGCCCTGCTCACAGGCTTTTTCCATGAGTTTGGGCAGGGCACGCTCCAGCGGTGTGCTCAGGAGTTGGTAGAACTGGATGGCGGGTCTGGGCATGAGGTATACTTATTGTCTTGCGTTGCAAGCCTGTCATTCCGACTTTACAGGAAATTATTAAGTGGAATGACTATAATCGGTATTGCCCTGTTTTCCCATAAAAAAGCGCCGTTATCAAACGGGATAAAAAAATCATCTTTTATTCCGAGGGATGTAACATTCTTCGCTTTTCACGCGAAATACCGGATGCTATACTTTAGCGCATATTCACTCGCCAGGTAGGACGAGGTAGCCATGCAGTTAGCTGGGTCAACGGGATATTCCGTCAACGATTTCCTTGCGGTTGCCGCGGGTGGAAACTCGCTTGCCCGTATCCGTCAGGCCGATTATGCCGTGCGCTCCCAGATTCAGCAGACCGCCGCACGCGCCGGGGCGGGGGCGGTCGTTACTCCCAATCTTCAATATGCCATCGGCCCGGACGGGCAACGCTATGCCGTGGGCGGCACGGTTGCCACCACGACCCGCACCCGTAGCGCCGAACGGCCTGCTATCGGGATTACGGGCCAGATTCCTCCGCATCACCGGCCACGTACCGGGCAGGCTAACGATCATTTCCCGCAGCAGCCGGGAACACGCACGCCGCTATTCTCCGACATTCGGCCGCCGCAACTGACGCTGAGTCCATTTGAGTTTGCACAGTTGCAGGAAGAGCAGGGCAGGGGCGATCAGTTGCTCAACCGTCTGCAACTGGCGGACAGCACGGTGCGCAATCATGAGAATCAGCATTTCTTCTCGGCCGGGGGGCTGGCGGCTGGTACGCCGAAATTCGAGTTCACGACCGGGCCGGATGGAAGGCAATACGCGGTTGCCGGTGAAGTCGCCATTGCTGCCGTGCCGGGGACGGATGCCTCAAGGGCGGCGCGTGACTCCGCCACGATTGCCCGTGCCGCGACGGCTCCTGGCGATGCTTCGGCACAGGATGTTGTGGTTGCCGGAACGGCGGCCAGCCGGGGCGCGGCGCTATACGCGCAGGCCCTTCAGGCCGGACAGGCTCCGGTAGTGAGCGTCATTGCCTGAAACCTTCAAAGTGGTTCGCAGCGTCCGGCATACTGAGCGTCACCGGCGTTACCCCATATCGGCTCAGTCAGTGCCAGCGGTTCGGCAAATCCCCGGCAGATACCGGACAGAATCGCGGCGACTACCTGAGCAGGATCAGCATCCGACCCGGCTACCCGGTGCTCAATCCGGCGGGCGAAACTGCGCGGCACGCGGGCCAGCGCTTCCGCTCCGGCAAGATTGCTGGCGGCATCGGGCAGGCGCAGCGCGGTCGTGCGGTTATTGACGCCCCAGCTTACCGATACCGGCGCATGAAAATTCGGCACAAAGCGCTGGCGTGACGCCGCCGTGGGCGCAAAGACCGGCATATATTCCCGCATGGTCGCAAGTAGCCCCATCAGGCCGATGGCCAACTGCGGGCTGATCTCCTCATCGCTTTTCTGAAACACGTTATAGCCGCCCTCACCTTCGAGATGGACATGCACATGCAGGGCGCTGCCGTAGGTATTTCGGTAGGGTTTAGCGGTAAAATCGGCTTCCAGCCCCATCGTTGCGGCGACATCCGGAGCGAGGCGGCGTATCTCCGCCAGCGCCTCCAGCAGCGCCTCTATATCCTGTGTGGGAAGCAGGCCGACTTCCACCTGCGCCGGGCCACGCTCAATATCGAGAGAACAAAGAGCAAGCCCCGCCTGAGCGCAAGCCACCTCCAGTGCGGCGAGGTAAGCGGCGGGATCGGCTGTGCCCGGCAGGGGAGGCGTTGTTGTACCCACGGGCCGGATATACCACTCCAGTTCTGCGCCCAGCACCGGGATATACCCGAAACGATCAAGGATTTTTTCTGCTTCCTGCGCTGCCGGGCCAAAAGACATGCGGTATTTAAGCGGCCTCGCCAACCTGATTGGCAATCCAGTCCTTCAGTTGGGATTTCGGCAGTGAGCCGACCTTGGTGGCAATCGGCTGCCCGCCCTTGAACAGAATCAGCGTCGGAATGCCGCGCACGCCGTATTTCGTTGGCGTTTCCGGGTTGTCGTCGATATTGACCTTGGCGATCGTCAGCTTGTCTTTCATTTCTTCCGCAAGCTCTTCCAGAATCGGAGAAAGCTGATTACATGGATTGCACCATTCCGCCCAGAAATCCACCAGTACGAATCCACCGGCTTTGAGCACATCCGCATCAAAATTCTCGTCTTTTACCTGTTTGGTCGCCATAAAGTCCCTCATATGGAGTATTTAGTCATTTCACATTCATGATACACGACACCTGAAAGGCAGGCTGGCGACTACCAGCCCGCTGCCCGTGCGGCACGACTCACTTTCATTCTCCACTTGCAGAAAAACAAAGCGGAAAGATTGTCACATGCTCTATAACATAGGCATATGGATGCCCCTCGTCAAGGCAGGCAGACAAAGAATATAAAGAATGAAACCCTTAGATAGTGTCGTCAAATTCTACTGCTGCTTGCTGCAAATGCGGATTTCTGCGCTTCCGGTACTCATGTATTAAAAATACACTCCGTTCCGGTTCTCGAAATCCTCCATTTTCGCTACGCATCAGCGAATTTGACGACACTATCTAGAAATTGCCGGAGAGCTTGCGGATTTCCTTATCTACCAGCCGCTCAACCATCGCAGGCAGGTTGGTATCAAGCCATTCGCGCAGGATAGGCTGCATGGCTTCGATCACAAGGTCTTCAATCGTCGTGCCATCACGCATCAGCAGGGAAGCGCCGTGCATGGCTCTGGGCTGGCTGGCCTCGGCCAGCGAACGGAACGCGGAAGCTGATTTTTTGGCGGCTTCCGTGGAAAGCAGGCTGTCAATGTCGCTTAAAACATCGCCCTTTCCGGCAGGCTCCGGCGCCGCCTTCATCGCCGGTTGAGGTTCAGGTTCCGGCATCGGCTCAGGCTCGGGTTCAGGCTGCACGGAAGCGCCCATCTCTTCCAGCAAAGCATCTATCGGGTCAGGCTGCGATGCTGCCGTGTCACCGGCAGGGCTTTCCGCTTGCGGCGTTTCACCGGGAGCTTCCGGCTCGGCAGAAGCTTCTTTAGCCACCGCCATCTCACTGCCCGGCTCAACCATATCGGTCAACTCAAGAATATCGGAATCTTTGACCATTCCATTGGCCTTTTTTTCTGGCGCGGCAGGAGCGGTTCCGTCTTTCACCGGCTCGCCCTCTTCGGCAATAATGCGCTTGATCGACTGGAGGATTTCCTCCATCGACTGATCTTGCGCTTCCTTTGCCTTTCCTGTCGCCATAACATCACCTAAAAGCCAATTGGCTGGTATTTCACATCGTTATAATGTTCTTTGGGGTCATAGAGTTTGGTTTCGACACCAAGTTCGTGGATGGTCAGCTTACCCATGGTAGCAAGAACGTTATAAATAGCAACCGTGCGGTTACGCTCCGCCCGCACGAGATTGACCCGTGAGACGAATAATTCCTGTTCGGCATCGAGCACGTCAAGCACGGTGCGAGCGCCGTAAAGCTGCTCCTGCCGTACTCCGTCCAGCGCGATTTCAGCGGCGCGGATCGAATCTTGCGTGGATTTGATCGTCGCGTTGCTGGTTTGCCAGTTTTCCCACGCTTGCGTGACGGCCTCGCGCACTTCGCGCTCACGATCCTGCAATTCAAATTTGCGCTGGCTGGCGCGTTTTTTTGATTCGCGCACCCGTGAATATTCCGCGCCCGCCTGATAAAGCGGGATACGGGCATTAAGCGTAATCTGGTCTTCGTTCAGATCGGCGTTACCGGCAAAGCCAAGTCCTTCCTGCTCGCTTGTGGACGCTTCCAGCGAAAGCTCAGGCAGCAACTGGCCAAAGGAAATATCGCTGTCCTCCTCGGAAGAAAGCTGACGATTGCGAGCGGAAATAATCCCCGGATTATTAGCCAGCGCAATCTCGATGGCTTGCTCCAGCGTATCCGGCAGCACCGGCGTATTGGCGGGCGTCGGCAGATTCTCGGGCGCATATCCCATAACACGAATGAAATTGGCGCGTGAGGAAGCCAATGCGCCACGCGCCTGAATGGTATCCGTCTGCGAGCG
>JAKFYP010000122.1 GCA_021730835.1 Alphaproteobacteria bacterium | reverse complement strand
GGCCTTATCCACAAACTCAAAGCCGCGCCGGAAGAACTCCCATGCGTCATTGTTCGCCAGTCCTGCATCTGTGAGCATTTTGACCACCGAAGGCATATCTTCCAGTTCCGGGAACAGATCATCCTGTCTGCCATCCCCCGCGGGAAGCAAGGCAACGCGCCGAATTTTGAATTTCAGCGCCGTAACCTTGCGCCCCTGACGCCGATAATCCGTTGTAATCTGAAGGTCAGATACCCGGTTGATTTCAGCAATCGCAGGCTTCAGAACCCATTGAGCAAAAGTTTTATACAGAGGGTACATACCCTCCTCTATGCCCATCAGGCTTCTGAATTGCTCTAAGGGAATGAAAGGCGTTTCGCCGCTCTCACGTCCGGAGCCAAGATAATCAAGGCACAGTTCCCAGAGAGCTTGGCCGTGTTTGCTTTGAAACTTGTTTTGCAGGCTGATGCTGATCCGGGCATACATGTTTGGATTGTGAAGGCGTTCACGTAATATCTTGCTGTATTCATAGCGGCATACGCCATTTTCAATGATTGCCGCGCCCAGTAATCCCGATACCCCCCATTGAACGTTTCCATCCTTGTTAAGCAGATTCCATTCTACCTGACAATTTACCAGTTCCCGGATGATTTCTTTCAGATATTCATCATCATTGCTTCTATATTCAAGATAGTCTTTTAGTTTTTTTATGGAAATACTATAAATATCAAGGGTCATCAGATCGTTATAGGCATGATAAAGCAGAACATTCCATGCCTTGCGCTGTAATAATGTGATGTTATTGCGAATTTGTATCGCCGCGCTATGCTTGACAACTTCGTGTTTGGAAGATGAATCGTTCATATACCCCTCCTAAATATCGTGGAGTATATCACTATGGCATAGAAGATCAAATTATATCTCTGTGCCATCTATACCCCCTACTTAGGCAACGTAAGGAGCCGATTCATCCTGTATCTCTGTGCCATTATTTCTATAACTTATTGATTTCAATCATCCCGTATTTCTGTGTCATATCCTGTATCTCTGTGCCTTTCATTATGGCACAGAGAATTTTCAAAAGCATCTGTGCCTTTCATCCTGTATCTCTGTGCCATAGACATAAAGCCTTATTTTTCAATCATCCCGTATTTCTGTGTCATATCCTGTATCTCTGTGCCTTTCATCCTGTATCTCTGTGCCTTTCATCCTGTATCTCTGTGCCTTTCATCCTGTATCTCTGTGCCATTATCGCCATAACCCCTTTATTCACAATAGTTTTTGCCTCCCTAAAATTCTTAAAAGTTTTAAAATCTTAAAAAACGACGTTTTACGCGCAGGCGCGCGAAGGTCGTCGCTAAGATTTTTAATTCTAAAATTTCAGAAAGACCGCCAACGGTTTTCAGGAAGAGAAAGATGGCAACGGCATGGAGATGTGGGATACCACGAACACCAAAAATGAAGGCAGGTTTTCTAGGGTGTCGAAAATCGCTCTAGGAAGCCCGTAGAGCGATTTATTCTTGTTTTGGCTACCACCCCAGCACCATAGATGGTTTTGCCCCTCCCGCATGCCTTCTCGTGCGAAATTGAGGGGGTTCTTATAGGGGATGAGGATAGTTCTCTTGACTTACGCACGTTCCTTGACCCTGATTGCTGTTATCTCCGGCCACGTCTCCGGCGTTCCTTCCGGTCTGCCGGAGGCCCGGTATCTGTACTCCTCCGGCGATTCTTCCGGTTTGTCCGAGTGTCCGCCGGACTCGTAGAGTGCCGGAAGGATACGCTGTTGCAGGCAGGTATAGACCCATTGCAGGCGCTCCCCCTGAATCAGCGCTTCGGCTTCGCTCGACTGAAACAGTATTTCGTCTCCCGGCCAGAAGTACACATGCGAGGCGGCATAGGGCAGGGTATAGCGTGCTCCTTCGCGTGAGACAAACTCTACGTTCAGGCATTGCCGCTTGGCCGTGATGTTGATCGTATCCTTTCTCGACATCGTGCTACCCTAGCGTCTTCTCCCTGCCTTGCCAAGCCATCGCGCTTTGTGCGCCTGTCCTGCCGGAAGGCGATGCGCCTGCCGCTTGCTTTCCGCCTTCTCTTCAGTTATGCTGGGGTGGAGCCGGAGGAGAGGAACAAGGCCCCCCAATGTAGCTACGCGCATTGGGCCTTGCAAGGGGACACCCCCTTGACCCCCGTTCAACCCACAGGAGCCAGCCGCATGGCCCAATCCCCCCGACAGCGCGTTATCCGCTTCCGTGTCAGTGAAGAAGAGCATGCGGCCTTAGCCGCGAAGGCCGCCGCCGTAGGCGGTTTTTCGGCCTTATTGCGTGACCACGCAGGCAAAGTCACGATTCGTGACCGGGATGCGGAGCGCCAGCGCAATGCGACCCTGAACCGTATTAACGCCAACCTGAACATGATTGCTCGCTGGGTGAATACGTGGAAAGGGCAGGCAGACGCCTTCAAGGTGCTGGTGCGCCTTGAGGCGATTCAAGACGAGGTACTACGGTGTATCGAAAGGTGGGAGGAACAAGCCGATGATCGTAGGCTTCTCGAAGTACGGCACGGGCAGCGCCCGCGCCGCCGTTAAGTATCTCACCGGCCCGACCAACCCGGACGGTACGCAGCGGCAACCTGTGCCCATGGTGTTGCGCGGTGAGCCGGAATTTCTGTTACGGCTCTGTGATTCCCTGCCGTTTGAGAAAAAATACAAATCCGGGGTTTTGAGCTTTGCACCGGGAGAAGTCATCACGCCTGCGATGGAACAGGCCATTATGGACGAGTTTGAACGGGTAGCTTTTGCCGGGCTTGACCGTGACCAGTACGCCATTTTATGGGTACGGCACAGCCATGCCCAGCACCATGAACTCAATTTTTTGATTCCCCGCGTAGAACTTACCAGCCTACGGAGCCTGAACATTGACCCCCCCGGCAAGCAGAGCCAGCAGCTTTTTGATACGTTCCGTAGCATGATCAACGCCGAGTATGGACTAGCTGATCCGGACGACCCGGCCCGCGCACGGGATGTGAGCGTGCCCAACCATCTTGCCAAGCAGCAGGCAACAGACAAGCGCAGAGGGAACGCCAGAAAGGCCGACCTGCGGGAGACAATCACCGAGGCAATACGGCAGGAAGCCGACGCAGGGCGTATTACCGACCGGACAGGGGTCGAGTGTTACCTGCTGGCACAGGGTTACGAGATACCCCGCACCGGGAAAGACTATCTTACGGTGCTGATTCCGGCGACTGGTGAACGGGTACGGCTCAAAGGAGGACTCTATCAGCGTGACGACTGGCAGGCCGGGGAGCGCCCCACGCCGGTTTGCTATAACGTCCCTGACCCGGAACGCGCTGCCGCGCTTGCGGCGACACTGGAGGCGATGGCGGCAACCCGTGCCGCCTACCACCAGCAACGCTACGGCAGGCAAAGAGGAGACACCCCGGAGCGTACCCCCGATCCTGATCTTGATACACACTTACGGCAGGAACTTGGAGACGAGACGATAGACCCCCCTGATCCTAAGCAGCCTTCACCTTCCCGGCAGAAGCGGGAACGCCGGAGGCGCACCGCCCGCGCCATCGCGGAGGAGGACAAAACGTATGGACAGCGACCTGCGCTTCCAACTGTTCACGATGTTCGAGCGTTACTTGAACGAGCGCGACACCGCTATGCTGACGCACTTGCACACCTTGACCGCGCAACTCGACGCTACCACCGCACGGCTTACCGTTTTGCAGCAGGACATCGACGGTTTGTTGCAGCACGTCAAGGCATTGCAGCAGCGCTTACCGCCGACCTAGAGCGCGAATGGTGGGAGCGGTTTTATGGCCATGAGCGGTAGCGTGCATGTACAAACATGACTGAGCGAAAACTCCTTGGGGTTTCACCGCATTTTACGGTTTACCTTCCCGGTTTGGCATGTCATAGTCTTACGCAGGTACGTTTTAACGTACTTACGTAAATACGCTTTTATGGAGTTACGTTCATGCGTATACTTACCATTGCCTCTCACAAAGGCGGGACGGGGAAGACGACGCTTGCCGCGCATGTAGCGGTTGAAGCCGAACGCAGCAAGGCAGGCCCGGTTGCCGTGATTGATACCGACCCACAGGGGAGCCTTGCCGCATGGTGGAATACACGGGAGGCCAGCACGCCACTGTTTGCGACCGTCACCATTGCCCAACTGCCGGAACACCTCACACGCCTTCAGCAACAGGGCATCAAGCTGGTGGTGATTGATACCCCGCCGCAGACGCTCGACACCATTAAAGCGGCAAATATCGCCGCCGATTTTGTGTTGATTCCGATACGGCCCAGCCCTCACGACTTACGGGCCGTGGCAGGCGTGGTGGAGATGGTCGAGAACGCCCGGAAGCCTTTTTGCTTTGTCATCAATGGCGCAACGCCTCGCTCCAATATTGCTAAACAGGCCATAGGCGCACTCGCCGAGCATGGCAAGGTGGCCCCTGTCACGGTGCATCACCGGGTGGACTTCGCCGCCAGTATGATTGATGGCCGCACGGTGTCGGAGCTTTCTCCTGCTTCGCCTTCCGCGCAGGAAATTACGTTATTATGTAAATACGTCTTAGCGCAATTACGTAAATACGGGAAAGGAGACTGATACTATGGCGAAGAGCAACAAAGCCGCTTCTCTGCAATCCGGTCTGTTAGCACGCAAGGGAGGAGCGGCACCCGCTGAAAATCCCCCGGAGGCTGCACTCGCTAAAGCAGCAAGATTGCCACACGGGACAAAAACAACGGTTGCCATTACGGTCAGGCTTGACCAAGAGCGGTATCAACGGATGCTGGCTTACGGGGCGCAGTATATGCCGCGCCTGAGCAATCAGGACATACTTGTTAGCGCACTGGATGCTTTTTTAGACAGTAAGTAATGATGTATTAACGTATTTACGTAAATACGTTTTTATGTAAATAAGTGCCTATCATGTGCAAAGACTTTCGCTCTTCCATGTGGTGCTAAATTGTGCTATATTACACCAATAACATAATTATTTGCACCATAGTGGAGGCATGAGACATGGGAAATGTCAGAAAAACAATTACATTTACCGAACAGCAGGATCAATGGATCAAGGCGAGGATTACCGCAGGGCAGTTTACTAACGATAGTGAATATATCCGTGATCTTGTAAGACGCGATCAGGAAAAAAACGCCGATCTTGAAGCCATCCGGACTGCCCTCATTGAAGGAGAACACAGCGGCATGAGCCTGCGCACCCCTCACGACATCAGAAAGGCCGTGCAGGAGCGGATGCAGAACAATGGCCAGTTATAGACTGAGCGGTAAAGCGGATGAAGATTTAAGCCGGTTATATGAATATGGCATGCTTCATCACGGACAGGAAAGGGCTGACCGTTATTACAAGGGGCTTATAGAACGCTTTGAAGAGATAGCGGCACATCCTCAGCAATGGCAAGCGGTTGATCATATCCGCGCCGGATACCGGCGCAGTGTCTACGGGCGTCATGCGATTTACTACCGTATTGACCCGGATGCAATCGTGGTCATGCGTATTCTTGGACAGCAAGACCCGCAACAACTGCAATAGGCTCAGTCTGTGAGTGCATAATATCTTCAAGGTGTACCATAGACTCTCCACATGAAATAAACATCGAATTTCACGATATAAAAGTTTCAATGCTCTGACAATCAACCTGTGAGCACAACACTTTTCTAGAAGAAAACACCAAAAAGGAACCCTTTTGACACACGCGGACACTCCACATAACGAGTTGAGAAATAAACGCTGGAAAATGTCATAAGGGCATGTCATAAATTTCTTATGAAAATAGGTTATGCACGGGTCTCGACAGACGAGCAAAATCTCAATTTACAGCTTGATGCGCTGAAGGCCGCTGGTTGTGAGGTAATTTATCAGGATATCGGTGTCAGTGGTATTACCAGTGAGCGAGACGGACTCACTCAGGCACTCAGTGCCTGTGGTGAGGGAGATACGCTGGTCGTATGGAAATTTGACCGCCTCGGGCGCTCGCTGGCCTTCTTATGTGAACTGGTAGAACGTCTCGGAAAGCAGGAAGTAGGCTTTCAGAGTCTTACCGATGGCATTGACACGACCACTACCAGCGGCAAGTTGGTTTTTCACATTATGGGGGCTTTGGCGGAGTTTGAACACGATCTTATCCGCGAACGCACCAAGGCAGGCATGAAAGCCGCCAAGAAACGCGGCAAGCATGTAGGACGGCCTTATGCCTTATCACCTGGCCAGGTGCAGCATGTGCGGGAATTGCTCGCCCAAGGGAAAACACAAAGGGAAGTAGCAGCACTCCTGAGTGTATCAGCAAATACAGTAGGCAGGGCGGTAAAAGTTTACAGAGAATCCGGATCAGAAAAGGGTCACCGGCAACATGAAACAGTCATACGAGAATCTATTGAAACAGCTTAGCGAAATGGCGGCTGGAGGGAGGTTTGGCAACTTAATACGTGCATCTCAAGCAGAATATATGCGCTGGCCGCACGCGGTGAGATTCCCGGTTTCAAAGTCGGCGGCTCATGGCGCTTTCGCCGCAGTGAGATTGATAAATGGATAGCTAAACAGGAACAAAACAACAAAAAGGCTAAGGGGTAGTTTTTTGAACGCAGTTGAAATCGAAGAGGCAATATCCAGACTAGCGGAACAACCGTTTGACCCCGCGACCT
>JAKFYP010000189.1 GCA_021730835.1 Alphaproteobacteria bacterium | reverse complement strand
AACGGAAGGCACACCGGCAAAAACCGGTATACTCGACCCGGAAGGGTTGTTGCTGAAGCCGGGGGCTGATCTCTATATGACGCTGATGGAAAATATGGGAAACAGCCTGCGTGACTGTTTGCAGTAGGCCTGAGCGCCTATTACCGTTTGATGCGGTGCTCCGATTAGGCTATGACCGGCGAATGTTCATTTACCCGCAATGTCATCATGGCTGAAATCAAGGCACTGCTCGAAGGCTACCGGCATTACTACCGGAAGTATTTTGCCTCCAGCGATACGCTTTACGAAGATTTACTGAGCAAAGGCCAGTCGCCAAAAACGCTGGTGATTGCCTGTAGCGACTCGCGGGTGGATCCTTCTATCGTAACCAGCGCGCAACCCGGCGATATTTTCGTGATTCGCAATGTGGCCAATCTCGTGCCGCCCTATCAGGTTGACGAGGACGGGCTGCACGGCGTCAGCGCCGCGCTGGAATTCGCGGTCTGCATACTGGAGGTGCGGCATATCGTGATTATGGGGCATAGCAACTGCGCCGGAATCCGGGCCTTGCTGGATGCTGCCAATATCGAGAATACCGATTTCATCGGCAAATGGATGAGTCTGGCTAAACCGGCGAAAGACCGGGTGGCGAAACGTCACGGCGATGGGATATGCCCCGATGAGGGCGCGCATCATTGTGAGAAGGAGAGCATTTTATTCTCACTCGAAAATCTCATGACCTTCCCCTGGGTACGCCTGCGGGTGGAGACAGGCAAGCTGAAGCTGCACGGCTGGTATCTTTCGCTGGATGACGGGCGGCTGGAATGCTTCGACCCGATGAAAAACAGGTTTGAAAAGGTATCGGTGGAAAACTACATATCAGGGAACGTCGGGTAACGGCATCAATGCAACCCGCTCCTGCCACAGCACATAATCATCATAAAAACTGGCGGTGATATCACTGTTGTTGATGCGGGTATCGCGGAAGGTGGCGTTCGTTCTTTCGCAATTCTCCTCATCGAGTGTGCCCGCGCCGCAGGCAATCAGCACACCGCTATCGCTGTATGCACCCTTGCCGTCCGCTCCGTGGCTGATAAGGGCGTAGGCAATGACATTCAGAGTATTGGCGGTGGGAATCTGGTTGTTGTTTTTATCGACGATCCGGATGACACCGGTGGTTGAGGCGGTGGTATAGCTGTCATAGGCTGTCTGGTCGGTTGCCAGATTCTTAACGACGGCATAAGTGATGCGCCGGTTCCAGCCGTCAAACATCGCGCTGTCGGGCAGGTTGAGGGTGCGGGTGGGAACCGTGCCGATCCACACCGTATCAACACCCGCGCCTACGCTCTCGATGGAGGCATCCGAGGGAGAACCGGCGGTGCAGTCATCCGCGATGCCAAATGCTGCATCCCCGGGCGGCGCGTCAGAGACAGCCGGGCAGGGCAAAGCGCCTCCCAGATTCACGAAAAGGATCAGGGCTTCCTGTATCGCTTCCATGCGAGCCTTGGTCAACTCGGCCCGCCCGGCTTCCTGCTTTACTGATCCCAGTGTCAGCATGGAACCCATGACCACGGCGATAATAGCCAGTACCACCGCCATTTCGATTAAGGTAAACCCCTGAGATTTCTGTCTACATACAGCCATGCTACCATTGTATCATCAGGATGGTTACCATGTTGTTAATTTTCTGGTATATCGCATAAAATCCCGGGATTGAAGCGCCTTGCCGCCTGTGCTATGCCTAACCCCCTAACAAAAACCGGTAATTCACACCGGCTCGTATTTCGGAATTTATGAGCACTTCCTCCCTTGATTCGCTGGATGCCCGTGGCAAGACCGTGCTGGTGCGGGTTGATCTCAACGTCCCCATGCAGGTCGGTAAAATCACCGATACGACGCGCATAGAGCGTATCCTGCCCACCATTCGCCTGCTGGCCGGGAAAGAGGCGCGGGTGGTGTTGCTGTCGCATCTGGGCCGTCCGGAGGGAAAATTTACCCCGTCGCTTTCGCTTGCCCCGCTGGTGGACGAGTTGCAGCGGTTGCTCGGCGATATTCCGGTGCGCTTCGGGGTGGATTGCCTCGGTGATCCGGCCCGGGAAGCCATCGTGAATACCCCGCCCGGCACGGTGCTGCTGCTGGAGAATCTGCGCTTTCACCCCGATGAGGAACAGGATGGCGAGCAATTCGCGGCGGGGTTGGCGGCACTGGGCGATGTGTATGTCAACGAGGCGTTTTCCTGTTCGCATCGTGCTCATGCCTCAATCACCGGGATTCCGCGCTATCTTCCGGCGTTGCCCGGGCTGGCGCTGGAGCAGGAATTGCAGGTATGCGAGCGCCTGCTGCATAACCCTGAGCGCCCGGTTGCGGCGGTAGTGGGTGGATCGAAGGTTTCGACAAAGCTCGATGTGCTGACCCATCTGGTGACGCATATGGATTACCTGATTGTCGGCGGGGCGATGGCCAGCACCTTCCTGTATAGTATGGGATATGAGGTGGGAGCCTCGTTGTGTGAGAAGGATATGGCATCCACGGCGAAGGAAGTGATGAAGCAGGCGAAGAAATCGGGTTGCACCGTGCTGTTGCCTGAGGATGTAGTGGTCGCTACGGCATTGAAAAAACAGGCGGTGTCTCAAATCGTGCCGGTGGATGCGATTGGGCGCGACCGGATGATTCTCGACATCGGGCCGGAAACGCTTGAGAAACTGGGAGCGTTATTGCGCTCCTGCAAGATGCTGGTCTGGAACGGGCCGCTTGGGGCATTTGAAACCTCGCCCTTCGACGGTGCGACGATCCATCTGGCCCGTGTCGCGGCGAAACAGACGCGGCTTGGCCGGTTGCAAAGCATCGCGGGCGGCGGCGATACGGTGGCGGCGCTGAGTCATGCCGGTCTGGGGGAGGAATTCACCTGGCTTTCCACGGCGGGCGGGGCGTTCCTTGAATGGCTGGAGGGCAAACCGCTGCCGGGCGTCGCGGCTTTGCACCTTGCGAGGCGGGCGGCGTGATTCTCCCCACACCGGAAGCGTTCCGCCGGAAATGCCAGCCTGATACGCGGCTTTTGGGGATGGATGTCGGCACAAAAACCATCGGGCTGGCGCTCTCTGACGCGCTTTGCATGATCGCCTCGCCGCTGGAGACTATCCGCCGCAAGCGCTTCTCGGAAGACGCCACCTACCTGCGCGAACTGGCGCGGGAATACCGTATCGGCGGGCTGGTCATCGGCTACCCGCTCAACATGGACGGTACTTCCGGGCCGCGCTGCCAGTCAATCCGGCAATTCGCCGTCAACCTTGAGCCGCATCTGAGCATGCCCATGCTGCTCTGGGATGAGCGCCTCTCCTCGGTTGCCGTTGAGCGGGCCATGCTGGAGGGTGACCTCTCACGCGCCAAACGCGCAAAACAGGTGGATAAACTCGCGGCGGCCTATATACTGCAAGGATGCCTCGATGCTATGACGCGCCTGACACCCGAATGATACCAAATCGTTTTCAAAACGATACGATTTGAAAACGATTTGGCAAGCGCATTGAGCGCGCAAAGCCTGCGTGGCGCTTGAACGCAATATAATTGCTACAAAAGGTATGTCGTGACATTCCTTCTTGCCTATGGTTTCGCTGCTTGTCTGATCAATTACCTGATCGGCTCGATTCCGTTCGGCTATCTGGCGGGGAAGCTGGCCGGGAAAGGCGATATCCGCGCTCAGGGTTCCGGTAATATCGGGGCGACAAACGTGGCGCGCAGCATCGGCAAGGGGGCGGGACTGCTCGTGCTGCTGCTCGATATGGGCAAGGGCGCGGCGGCTTCGCTGGTCACCTTCTCCCTCAATCTCGCTTTTGTCGGGCAGGCAGGGGATATCCAGAGCGGTAAGCCGTCCTTTTCTCCCTATGCGGAAATCCTGTTTGCCCTTTCGTTGCTCTGCGCGCTGCTCGGCCATATGTATCCGCTCTGGCTGCGGTTTAAGGGAGGCAAGGGCGTGGCGACGGCGCTGGGCCTGTACTTCATGTTCAGCGAGGCGGTCTGGCAACCTTTCTGCGCCGTCTGGATAGTGGTATTCCTGCTGGCGCAACGGGTTTCTCTCGCTTCGATGGCGGGTATGGCCGCCGTGCCGCTGTTTCTGCTGATCACCGGGGCCAAAACGCAATATACGATATTCACCGCCGTGACTGCCCTGCTCATTATCTGGCGGCATCGGCAGAATATCGGGCGATTGCTGGCGGGCGAAGAGGCGAAATTCGGCTTTAAGAAGTAACGTCTTGCCATCGCCGGGGGTGGGGTATAGGGTGGAGTGTCTCCTATCGTCATTTCAAACAAGCATGCCGCGTTTTTGAAATGACAGGCTGGCGACTGCCGGAGCGCAACATGTGTTGCGTAAGCTCAGGCGGCGTTTGAGCGCAACTTTATTTTTCCGGGAAAAAATAAAGTTGAACAATAATAATTCCCGTGTTTTGCTCCTTATGTCCGATTCCGTCACCTCGCTTTTTCCCGACAACCCGATGCGCTACGGCACGCTGGCGAAGGAATCCACGATTGATGTCCTGCGGCTGATTCGTAGCGAGAATGTTGGGCCGGTGACGTTTTTCCATCTGCTGAAGCGATATAAAACGGCGCAGGCGGCGCTTGATGCCATTCCCTCGCTGGCGGCGCGGGGTGGGCTTCGCCGTCCGATTGCGCTTTGCCCGAAGTCACGGGCGGAGACGGAGATGGAAAAAGCGGAGCTTTACGGGGCGCAATTCGTTCGCTATGGCGATGAATCCTACCCGAAACTGCTGCTGCCGCTTTACGGCCCGCCGCCTTTGCTGAGTGTGCTCGGCTCGTCTTCGATCTGGCAGGCGCGCCCCACCGTGGCGATGGTCGGAGCGCGCAATGCCTCGGCCAATGGCTGCAACTTCGCTAAAAAGCTTGCGGGGCAACTGGGCGAGGCCGGATATAGCGTCATCTCCGGGCTGGCGCGGGGGATTGATACGCAGGCGCATCGCGGGGCACTGGATTATGGCACGGCGGCGGTCATCGCCGGAGGCATCGACAATATCTTTCCACCGGAAAATAAAGCGCTTTATGGCCAGTTGCGCGAGCAGGGAGCGGTATTATCGGAAAATCCGTTTGGGGCTGAACCGCTGGCCCGCCATTTCCCGGCGCGCAACCGGATTATCTCGGGCATGAGTCTCGGAGTGGTCGTCATTGAGGCCGGGCTGAAATCGGGGACGATGCGCACGGCGGCCTATGCGCTGGAGCAGGGCCGCGAGGTGTTCGCCGTGCCCGGCTCGCCGCTTGACCCGAGGGCGCGGGGCAGTAACGAACTGATCCGCGACGGCGCGACGCTGACCGAGGGCATTGACGATATTTTGCCGGTATTGCGCCGCCCGGGCCACCTTGGGGAAGTGCAACCGGGTTTCTGGGACGATGTGCCGATCTACGAACCCCCGGCCAGAGAACTGGAAAAAGCGCGCCTCGCGGTTGAGGAAAAACTTGGGCCGGAGCCGGTGGCGCTGGATACCCTGATTGAGCAAACCGGGCTTTCGATAGCCCTGCTTCAGATCATTTTGCTTGAAAAGGAACTGGCGGGCATGCTACAGCGCCATCCGGGGGGCCGCGTCAGTCTGGTGTATGGCGGGGATGAATAGGGCTTCGTGAGGAGCAAGGCATACCGTCCTTTATCCTTCGGGTGATTAGCGGTTGGAAATTAGATATTGGAAAGCCAGCTTAATCAGGGGGTGACTCTAATTTCTAACCTCCAACCTCCAATCATCCATGCCTTAATCTATTGTTACGGGCATGAATTTATCCGAAAGTGAACCGATCCCCCATGTATACCGTCGTTGTCGAATCTCCCGCCAAAGCCAAGACCATCAATAAATATCTGGGCAAGGATTATACCGTGCTGGCCTCGTTCGGCCATGTGCGCGATTTGCCGTCAAAGGATGGCTCGGTACGCCCGGATGAGGATTTTGCGATGGATTACGAGCTGGACGAAGGCTCGAAGAAACATATGACCGCCATTGCCGGGGCGGTAAAGCACTCCGATACGCTCTACCTCGCCACCGACCCCGACCGTGAGGGTGAGGCGATTTCCTGGCATGTGCTCGAAGCCTTGCGCGAGAAAAAGGCCCTGCCGAAAAACCTGCATGTCAAGCGTGTCGCCTTCCATGAAATTACGAAAACGGCGATTAAGCACGCCATTGAGAATCCCCGCGATATTGACATGGATCTGGTCAATGCCCAGCAGGCTCGCCGGGCGCTGGACTACCTCGTGGGCTTTACCCTGTCGCCCATTTTGTGGCGCAAGCTGCCGGGCGCGAAATCGGCGGGGCGGGTGCAGTCGGTGGCATTGCGCCTGATCTGCGAGCGCGACGAGGAGATTGAGCGCTTTATCACGCAGGAATACTGGGATATTACCTGCGGCCTGCTATCGGATAAAAAAGACAAGGTATCGGCCCGCTTGCTGCAATGGGGGGGCGAGAAGCTCGGGAAATTCGCTATCCCCGATGAGAAAACCGCCCGGGCGATGGCGGAAAAGCTCGAAGGCGGCAAGGTGACGGTCAGCGATGTCCGGCCCAAGGAGACACGCCGCAACCCCTACCCGCCGTTTACCACTTCAACGCTGCAAATGGACGCCTCGCGCAAGCTCGGTTTCGGCGCGAAGAAAACCATGCGCATTGCCCAGCAACTCTACGAGGGCATTGATA
>JAKFYP010000200.1 GCA_021730835.1 Alphaproteobacteria bacterium | reverse complement strand
AAAACTATTTTGACGGGTGATTTTGTCGTTGTTTTTGTCCTCGAATCCTCATGTACCTTCAAGTATACTCCGGTTCTGCGGGCAAAAACGCCTGAAAATCTCCTCGCCAAAACGTTTCTCCGCAAACTGTTAGGAAAACCGGGTGAGGGGGAAGTATGAAAAAAATCAACCGGAGCATACGGGATAATCAGATAGCGAGTTGATTGAGATTGTTGGCAAGATGAGACTGGGCCGGTGCAGCTAACACTTCCGCTAATGCCTGATGGTCTTTAACAGGCCGCTTGCCGCGTGTGCGGATGGGTGGGGTATCATCACTTAAAGCCGAAAAGCGAATATAAGAACTGAGCGGCATATCGCCCGCTTTCTGTTCAACGCGCTCCAACTCCTCCTCCGTAAAGCGTACAGAAATAGGGCGGGTTTTGGGTAAAAAGTGCTTTCATAAGCCATCCATGTTACAGGCAGGGCAATGGAAGTGCGGGAAACGGAAGCAGCAAAAGAGTGAGGAACAGTGAAGAATTGAGGCAATGAAAAAGGGCAAGCGACGATTGCTTGCCCTTGATCTAGTCAGGCTTGAAACATGGTAGTGTTAGCGGTGGGAATTTAAAATGATCCTTTAGAATCAATGATCTTGTAGCCGGATCTGTTCGGATGATATCTATTATCGCCAGCCAACTTTTAGTCCAGTTTTGGATAAAGAGACGCGGCTGGCGCTTGGCTCCTACCCTGATACCAACCTTGCGGAAGCATAGCCGATTTATTGTCTTCGCCGTCGCAAGCCATAGTCATTCCGACTTTACAGGAAATTATTAAGTGAAATGACTATACTGGTGTGACTGCACTTCAATCAAATTGGCTACCCCCGCGACTGCGGGCGCCCCGCCTCACAGCATCGAATTTGACGACACTATCTAAGGATGGAGGGAAATACAGGCGGCGATTCTTAAACCACCCCCTACCGGAAATAGCTGTTACTTGCGCAGATTCAGCTTTTTAATCAGATCGTTGTAGCGAGCATCATCGCGGGCCTTGAGGTAATCCAGCAAGCGGCGGCGGCGGCCCACCATCACCAGCAGGCCACGGCGGGAATGATGGTCTTTTTTATGGGTTTTAAAATGCTCGGTCAGCGCGTTGATGCGCTCGGTGAGAATGGCAACCTGCACTTCGGCGGAACCGGTATCCCCCTGCTTCGTCGCATTTTTTTTGATCACTTCCTGTTTACGTTCAGCGGTAATCGACATCGTGCTCTCCTTTTTATTGTATGATTAAAAATAACCCTGAGTTACCCCTTGAAAACCCGCACCGGCGTGACTTTACGCCCGGCGCATTCCACCAGCGCCACGAGGCGGTTACGGCAGAGCGCCTTGCGCAAATGTACCCTGTCGGCATCGCCCCGCTCGCCCTGTATATCGGCGGCGGAGAGAAACACCGTTTGCCCGGAGCGGATTCTGCCTGCTACCTCATGGTCTACGGGCAAGGCCGGGATGTCGTCCAGCGCTGCCTGAGGCGGCAAAATCCAGGGAACCTCATTGATTGGCGGGGCAGACTGCCCCATTTCCTGCAAAAAGTCCAGCGAAATCGCCTCACTGGCCAGAAACCCGCCAACCCGTGTGCGCCGCAGCGCCGTGACATGGCCCTCCGTGCCCAGCGCCTGCGCCAGATCACGGGCCAGCGAGCGAATATACGTCCCCTTGCCGCATGTCGCCTCAAAGACCGCATGCGCCGCATCGGGCCGTTCCGCCAGCGACAGTGCGTCAATACGCACCTGACGCGGCTCAAGCACCACTTCCTCCCCTGCCCTCGCCAGATCATAGGCCCGCTGGCCGTTGATCTTCAGGGCGCTGTAGGCCGGAGGCATCTGCTCAATCTCGCCGGTAAAGCGCGGCAGAATCCGCGTAATTTCGGCGTCAGACGGCAGGAAATCCGACATGGCCACGATTTTACCCTCGGCGTCATCGGTATCGGTACGCTCACCGAAACGCACGGTAAAACGGTATTCCTTCCCGGCATCCATCATGAAGGAAACCGTTTTCGTCGCCTCACCCAGCGCCAGCGGCAATACACCGGTCGCCAGCGGATCGAGCGTTCCGGCATGGCCGATTTTCTGCGGCTTCAGCAGGCGCTTGACCGCCCCGACCGCCTGCGTCGAGGTCATCCCGGCGGGCTTATCCAGATTGATCCAGCCGTTGATGGCATTCCGGTCGGCCCGGCGCTGACCTCCTCTAGCCATCGTCCTGATCCCCGGCGGCAAGATCGCGCATGACGCGAGGACTACGCAACAGAGAGTCAATTTTTTGCGCCTCATCGAAAGACTGATCGAGCCGGAAACGAAATTTGGGAGAATATTTCAGATTGATCCGGCGCGTCACGTGATGGCGGATCGTCGGCGCATATTCGTTGAGCAGCTTGACCAGCGCCTCGGCATTCTGCCCGCCCAGCGGCATGACATAGGCGTTGGCGTGCTTGAGATCAGGCGTGATGCGTACTTCGGAGACCGTCACCTGCACCCCTTCAAGCTCCAGTTCATGGGTTTCGCCGCGCAACAGCACCGTGGATAAGGCATGACGCAATTCCTCGCCGACACGCAACTGGCGCTGGGTCGGCTCGGCGGATTTACCGGAAGAGGAAGGTTTAGGCATGGTTTATGGGGATCAGGGAATGGGGTTATACCGGTGGCTAAATAGCTCCCCCTGAGGGGAGGGCTATTATTTACTGCATCGCCAGTTTGCGGGCGACTTCCTCAACCTCGAAACACTCAATCATATCGCCCTGACGCATATCGTCGTAATTCTCGAAGGCCATCCCGCATTCATAGCCGCTCTTGACCTCTTTCACTTCGTCCTTGAAGCGCTTGAGGGTTTTAAGCTTGCCCTCATGAATCACCACGTTATCGCGCAGCAGGCGCACGCCCGCGCCGCGCTTGACTTCACCCTCAGTGACCATACACCCGGCGACCTTGCCGACTTTCGTGATATTAAACACCTCGCGGATTTCGGCGTAGCCGATGATATTCTCACGTTTTTCGGGCGACAGCAGGCCGGAGAGCGCGCTGCCGATATCGTCCACCAGATCGTAGATCACCGAGTAATACCGCACGTCCACCTTCTCGCGGTCGGCCAGTTCCTTGGCCTGCCGCGTGGCACGCACGTTAAAGCCGATAATGATAGCGCCGGTGGCATGGGCCAGACTAATATCCGATTCATTGACCGCGCCGACGCCCGAATGCACCATGCGCACGCTGACTTCATCGCTGTTGAATTTCTCAACGCTACCGATAATCGCCTCAATGGAACCCTGCACATCGCCTTTGACGATCAGCGGCAACAGCCTGACCGCCCCGGCCCCGGCATCGGTAAACATCTGATCGAGCGTGCGAGCGGTAACGATGGTCTGCTTGTCTTTATGCACCTTCTGGCGGTATTCCGTCACGTCACGGGCGATTTTCTCGCTACCGGCCACGGAGAACACATCCCCGGCCATCGGCGGCTCGTTTAATCCCAGCACCACGACCGGCTGGGCGGGCAATGCCTCGGGAACCTGCTTGCCATGATCGTTGGTCAGCGCCCGCACCTTGCCCCAGCTTGCCCCGGCCACCACGATATCGCCGACTTTAAGCGTGCCTTTTTGCACCAGCAGCGTCGCCGTAACGCCCCGGCCCTTGTCTACCGTGGCTTCCACCACCACACCCGCCGCCTTGCGCGAGGGGTTGGCCTTGAGTTCCAGTATCTCGGATTGCAGCAAAATCGCTTCTTTCAGCTTATCCAGCCCAACCCCGGTTTTGGCCGACACCTCGATGACCTGCACATCGCCGCCGAATTCCTCGGGCACGAGTTCATGCTGCATCAACTCGGTCTTGACCCGCTTGAGGTCGGCATCCGGCTTGTCAATCTTGTTGAGCGCCACGAGGATCGGCACGCCCGCCGCCTTCGCATGGCTGATCGCTTCCTCGGTCTGGGTTTTAATCCCGTCATCCGCCGCCACCACCAGCACCACCACATCGGTCGCTTTCGCTCCGCGAGCGCGCATCGCCGTAAACGCCGCATGGCCCGGCGTATCGAGGAAGGTAATCTTCTGGCCGTTGACATCCACCTGATACGCACCGATATGCTGAGTGATACCCCCGGCTTCGCCCGCCACTACATCGGTCTTGCGCAACGCATCCAGCAGCGAGGTCTTGCCGTGATCGACATGCCCCATCACCGTGACCACCGGAGGCCGCGACACCAGTTCTTCCTGCCGGTCTTCTTCTTCGATCAGCACATTCTCAACATCCGCTTCCGTCACGCGCTTGACGGTATGGCCCAACTCGGTTGCAATCAGTTCCGCCGTATCGGCGTCAATCGTCTGCGTGGCCGTGGCCATCGTGCCCATTTTCATCAGTTCCTTGATGACATCCGCCACGCGCTCGGCCATACGGCTGGCCAGATCCTGCACGGTAATCACCTCGGGCAGCACCACCTCGCGGAATATTTTTTCCTTCTGATCGGAACCCAACTCGGCGCGCCGCGCCTTCTCCCGCGCCCGCTTGATCGAGGCAAGACTGCGCATCCGCTCTTCCTGATATTCCAGCGCCTGCGATACCGTAATCTTACCCGAAGAACGGCGGTATTCATCCTTGAGCCGGATTTTTGACTGCTTCTCGGGGCGCGCCGCCGCACGGCGAGCATCGTCGCCCCCCTCCTCGTCCTGCCCCGCAACCGAAGGGCGCACCGGCGGCTTCTTGGGCGTAAACATCGCCTCGGGAGCACGCACTATTTGTTTTTCCTCCTCGGGAGCGGCTTTACGCGCTTCATCAGCCGGGTTCTGAATCGTTCGCGTCGCCTTCTCAATCTGGCGCTTGTCGCGTACCGGCGGCGTATGCGCCGCGCCGTCAAATCCGGCAACCGGCTCGGCGGGCCTGAACACCTCGACCATGCCGGGCGTACCCTCTTTGCGCGCAAAGGTACGGGTTTTCCGCACTTCCACCGTCACCGTTTTTGAGCGACCATGCGTGAAATTCTGCTTCACCTTGCCGCCCTCAACCGTCTTGGTAAGTTGCAGCTTTTCGGGCCGCTTGACGGTCAGCGTTTCTTTCTTCTCGTCGCTCATGCGCGCATTATCCTTTGTATTCACACCCATCTTATAACGTATCCTTTTTTGTAAATCCAGCCAAACGGCGTATTTCTCCCAATAATGTGTCCGCCAGCGCCGTATCCGTCACCGCGAGGTAGACCGACTGATCCCGGCCTATCGCCCCGCCCAGCAAATCCCGCTCCAGCCCGCTCATCACCGTAACTTGCGCCTGCGCCGCCAGCGCCTCCATTTTCCGCCGGTCTTCCCCGGCATCCCCGGCCACCAGCAGCAACGCTACCCGGCCTTTCTTCAGCGCCGCCGAAACCTTCTCAAACCCCGCCACCAATGCTCCCGCCTTGCGGCATAAGGCAATGCGGTCATACACCCGCCGCCGCAGCGCCTCCCCGGTTTGCGCCGCTAAAGCGGCATTTGCAGCCGCCTTGCATTTAAACGCCCGTGAAAACGCCCCTTTTTCGATTGCCTGTTGCAGGGCAGCGCCATCATTTACCAGCCAGCAGCCCCGCCCCGGAAGTTTTTCATGCGCATCGAATACCACTTCACCACCGGGCGACAAAACAAAACGCAACAATTCCTCACGCGGCAAAGCCTTGCGGGTAACGATACAGGTGCGCTGGCTTACGGTCATCATCTCTCGCCATCACACGGGTTAACAGATATTTCAATATATCAGGCGCTTTTTGCCTCTCCCTGATCCCCTTCCCCTGAAGCCTCCTCCGCCTGCGCGTCGCCCTCAAACCAGTGAGCGCGGGCACGCATGATCAGCGCGTTGATTTCGTTCTCGCGCATGCTCGTATCCGGAAGCAACTCACGGAATTCATCGGCGGAAAGATCGGCCAGATCGTCGCGGCTTTTAATCCCCTTCTCTCCCAGCCGGATGAGCATATCATCGTCCACGCCTTCCAGTTCGGAAAGATCGCTCTGAATACCGAGTTTTTTGATTTTCTCCTCATGCGCCACGGCTTCAGAATCCAGCCAGTCGCGGGCGCGCTGGCGCAATTCATTGGCGACATCCATATCGAAACCCTCAATGGAAGCGAGGTCTTCCGCCGGAACATACGCCACTTCCTCAATGCTGGTAAAGCCCTCGGTCACCAGCAGATGCGCAATGACTTCCTCAACATTGAGCGTATCAACGAAGAGTTGCGACAGCTTGTTGAACTCCTCGGTACGGCGCTCGGATTCCGCCGCCTCGGTGAGAATATCAATATCCCAGCCGCAAAGCTGCGAGGCAAGGCGCACATTCTGGCCGCGCCGCCCGATAGCAAGCGAAAGCTGGTCGTCGGGCACGACAAGCTCAAGCTTGCCGTTATCCTCGTCAATCACCACCTTGGTCACTTCCGCCGAGGAAATCGCGTTGACCACAAAAGTCGCCGGGTCTTCGGCATATTCGATGATGTCTATTTTCTCGCCCTGCAATTCGCCGACCACCGCCTGCACACGCGCCCCGCGCACGCCGACGCAGGAGAGCACCGGGTTGACGCTCGGGTCGTGGCTTTCCACCGCGATTTTAGCGCGGGAGCCGGGGTCGCGCGCGATGGCGCGAATCTGGATGATGCCGTCGTAAATCTCCGGCACTTCCTGCGCGAACAGCAATGC
>JAKFYP010000043.1 GCA_021730835.1 Alphaproteobacteria bacterium | reverse complement strand
AGCCTGCGGCAATCAGCGCCGCCAGCCAGTGCTGCGGCAAAATCTGCCAGAAAACCGGGATGCCCCAGATACTCACCATGAACCGGCGGGGCAACTCAACAAAATAAAACGCTTTGCCATACCACGCCATCGTCAGCCTCAGCACATCGTGAGATGATTCACGTTAGCGTGGTAAAATTTCCTCGTCATTTCTCACCTTTTATATTTATTAAAATAAGGTGTAGAAAGGAAACATTCTGGCGTCAACAGAAATAGCCGATCACTTATGATGAAAGCTGATCGCTCAGTCTGGAAAAACACATCGTAGAACGTAATGCCGCCGCTGCCCGTCGTCGTGCCTTTGCCATCGACCGTGTGCCCGGCAATGGTGGCATGGTGAATGATCTCGGCAATGTTGATCCCGGTGATGCCCTGAGAGGAAAGCGTCAGCAATTCGCCGCTGTCGGTGACGCCGTTCTGGTTGGCGTCCTTCCAGATGCGCAAACTTCCGTAACCGGTATCGCCGCCGTTGACCACGCCGTTGCCGGTCGTATCCAGCGCCGCCAGTTTTTGCCACGCCGTGGTTGCGCCGTTATCGCCGAACATCTCGCCGATATTGTCGATCACCCCGTTGCCGTTGAGGTCACGCACGAGAAAGCCGTCATCCGGCCCGACCCAGCCCATCTGCTCCGCGAATCCGTCAGCGTCGATGTCGAAAAACACCGGGCTGTATAATGTCTTTAGTTCCAACCCGTCTCTGTCGAGATCGAATACGATGGGCGAAGTCAACCCAGCCCCTATAGCTCTCCCGAGTGCCCCGGCAGCAGCGGCAGCAGCAGCGTTAATATCCTCTAGTCCATCGTTAACGTCATTATAAGCATCAGTAATAGCCTCTACGCATTCTTCTATCTCTTGGTCAACAAGACACTCTATAAAATTCCAGTATGTTTCGAGAAGAGATTGATCTCCATAGACATAATCAGCAAAGTATCCTGCACCATCAGCATCACTCAATTCATCATCAGTGAAGAGATCACCAATATTTATTCCGGTGTCAGCGGCATCTAAAGCTCCTTGTACAAAATCAACGCAATTACGGCCATCATCAGGATCTGTTCCACCATCAAAATCATAGTTTCCTGGGTTGTTTTTTAGTCCATCAAGATAATCCTGTAGTGCCTGTTCTTGAGCAGGCGTAATTGGAATGGGATCAGAGACATGATGCGTAGGGTCATTTTGATCGCCTCTAACCACTTCTGATTCCGTATATCCATGAAGATTTTCATTTGTATTAGTCGCAACATTTCCGTCTCCATCAAGGTAGCTACTGTAACCATCCGCACCTTCCGGGTAATATCCATAATAATCGCTATCGCTTGAAAATGGCCCACCATGAGAAACTTCTATGGAAGCATGTCCAACCCTTCCAGTTCCAGTGATATGTACGTAGAGATTTGTTCCCATAATTAGCCCTTTCTTTGATTATATTTTTTTCTTAGAAATCTAAATATAAAAGTACTTATATATAATGGTTGAAGAATAATATTAAGAAAATAAGATACAAACCATACGAAAGAAATATGATCTCCGATAGTTTTGCTGCCAAAACATGTACCAGCCATTTTAAGACTAAGCATGCAAAGCCCGATGGAATCTAATATTGCTGGTATAACATGAAGACTAAGAAGAATGAGAGAGGCAATAAGCAACCAACGATATTCGGGCTGCCACAAGTTGCGAAAAACTTTCTTCAATATGATCATTTTTTATGATTTCTTCTGAAACGCCCCTTATTGGCATACATTAATTAAATTTTTGATAAGTTAAGATAAGGTGTCACTACTGTCCGGTTTAATTTTCTGTAGTGAGTTTGCATGGCTGACTTTGGCTCATTTACTTGGTATATTGCGGTTATTGAGACGGCAATTTTCCAGGATGAGGAGTCAACCATGCGTCATGAGAATAGCGTATTTAACCATGTAGTGAAAGCATTACCTCGCTGGCGTTTTGAGCGTCTGATTGCGGCGCATGACGGCGACTAGGGGGTACGGAGCTTGCGCTGTTGGGATCAGTTTCTGGCGATGCTCTACGCGCAGTTGGGCGGCTGCGAGAGCTTGCGGGAACTGGAAGCCGGGTTTAACAGTCACGCCGAGCGGCATTATCATCCGGGTTGTCATCCGGTGCGTCGCTCGACGCTGGCGGACGCGAACGAAACGCGCCCCGTTGCGCTGTATGAAGCGGCGTTCGGCTGGCTTCTGGGCAAGGCGTTAGCCGGGGATCGCCGCGAGGCGCAGGAGGCACTACTGTTGCTGGATTCCAGCACGATCTCTCTGAATAAAACGCTCTGTGAATGGGCGGAGTTCCGCAGCACGAAAAGCGGTGTGAAGCTGCATCTCGCCTACGATCCCAACGCGGATGTTCCGGCCTTCTTCAGCATCACCCCGGCAAAGAAAAACGACATGGCGGAAGCGGCGGAATTCCCGATTGTGCATGGCGCGACCTATGTATTCGACCGCGCCTATAACGCCTACGGCTGGTGGCAGGAACTGCACGAAGCGAAGTGCCGTTTTGTCTGCCGCCTGAAAGACAACGCACGGTTTTCCTTTGTTGAATGGCGCGTTCCTGAGGGTGACGGGGTACTGGCCGATGATGTCATTGCGTTGCGCGATGAGGCATGTTCCGCCCCCCTGCGCCGTATCGTTTATCACTGCCCGGTGCGGAATAAGCGGCTGGTGTTTGTGAGCAACGACCTCCATGCGTCCGCCCACGCCATCGCCGGCCTCTATAAGCAACGCTGGCAGATCGAACTGTTTTTCAAGTGGATCAAACAGAACCTGAAGCTACGGCGCTTCCTCGGCACATCCGAAAACGCCGTTAAAATACAAATTATTATAGCGCTGATCGCCTATCTGATGCTGCGGATACTCCAGCAATCGCTGCCCGTTGCTCTCTCCCTGAAACAACTCAAAACCTTAACCAGAGCCAACCTCTTCCAGCGAAAAACACCCCTCCAACTCATCAGAAAACCAGAAAAACAACACAATCTCAATACGGTAACGCAGTTGGAGTTGGGATTATGCTAAACCGGACAGTAGTGGCTTAGTCCCACTTTGGGGGTTAGGAGTAAAGTTTTCTGCATTGCGCAGCAAGGGGTTCATATGGGACTATGACACCTACTCACCGCAGTAACGAATCACGCCCAGATACCACAGAAGCACAGGCAGGCCGAAGAATAGCGTCAGAAAAAAATAGGCGGTCATGTACGTTTTCTTGTCTCCTTCATAGCGCAGCGCTTTCCACAGAAAACCCACGCTGACGATGAGCAGCAGCACCTCAATGTATTTTATCCACGAGGCCATGCAATAATATACTACATCGTAATATAGCAGTACAATTTCCCGGGACGCAAAACCTCCGCCGGAAAGCAGCATCGTCAGTGACGGAGCACCATACGCCAGTATCAGAAATACCAGAAAGATATTTAGTATCTGTCTTATTCCTGTCAGCATGGCCCAGCCTCGCCCATATCGGGATAGAACGGCTTATTCCATTAACTCAAGATATGCTTTAGTACGCCATTCCAGAATATCATCATAATAATTCGCCACTACATCGCTCTCGGTAATGTCGCCGTTGACAAATATCTTGTCATTGTCGCAATTTTCAAAGTCTTTTCCCGTCGCCCCGCATGGAACGGTAATCGCGCCCGCTTTATTATATGCGCCTTTCTTATCCTTGCCGTGGCTGACCACCAGATAGGCGACAACCAGAGCACTGGTAGATGGTGGAATCTGTGCGCCTGCAACATCCCTAAGTTCAATCACCCCATTCGTTTCGGCATTGGCATAAGCATTATAATTTGCCTGATCACGTGCCAGATTCTCCACCACCGCATAGGTCAGACGCATGCTCCACGCATCGTACATCATGCGGTCCGGCAGATTCAGCGTGCGCACCGGCACGGATCCAACCCGCACCGTTCCCGCGTCAAACACTCCGGGATTCACCGCCGCCACGCCACAATTCTCAGAGCGCCCGAAATTCGCCGTATCCTCCGCCGCGTCACGCGCCGCCGGGCAAGGAAGATAGCCGTATTTCACCAGATGATGCTTGATTGCCAGCCGGATTTGCAACATCTGATCCGACATATCGGCCAGTTGTTTCTTAGTATTATGACTGCCCAGAAGCGATAGCCCCATACCGGCGATAAGACCCAACACCGCCAATACCACCGCCAGTTCGATCAGCGAGTAGCCCAGACGTCTGTTTTTTGGCTTCATGACAGACTCCTCATCCGTCCATGATACCGGAAACACATGAAAAAAAGGTAAATTACGGCAGTTGGTCTATTTGGAAACAGCATTGCTGGCGAACGCAGCGCCCTTGCCCCCTAAGAAAAGAAGTCAGAAAGACCAGAAATTTAGCAGTCTGCGGAAAAACTATTTTGACGGGTGATTTTGTCGTTGTTTTTGTCCTCGAATCCTCACGTACCTTCAAGTACACTGCGGTTCTGCGGACAAAAACGCCTAAAAACCTCCTCGCCAAAACTTTTTTCCGCAAACAGTTAGAATCGTATCAAGCCCTGCGGTGTTAAAACCGCTTGCATGGGAATATCATGCGCCAATACCGGCAACACACCCACCTGTTGCCAGCCGTAAGCCAGCCCAAGCCGGAAACAATCGGAAAACGCTTTTTCAGACAGCAGCTTATCATAGTATCCCTTGCCGTATCCAAGCCGATGCCCCGCCGGATCATATGCCAGCAGGGGCATCAACACGATGCCGGGCACGATTTCCTCCCCGGCGGCAGGCGAGGGAATGCCGCAGGCATCCACGGCAAGCGCATCACCGGCCCGCCATGTATAAAATGCCATGCGTTTGGCATTCAACGTCCTCGGCAGTGCGGTTTGCCGCTCTTTCATCGCCGCCTGCGCCAGCAAGGGCATCGGGCTAAGCTCACCCTGCACGGCGTAATACCCGGCGATGCAGCCTTTTATATCGGGAAATAACTCAAAAAACAGACGACTGATCTCCAGCGCCGCCGCTTCGCGCTCCGGCAATGACACCACTTTACGGCGCACCAGCATATCCTGCCTGATGTCGTCTTTGGATGGGACAAGCGCCATTTCAGGCAGCATGGCGCACGGCCTGAGAGGATTTCTCGAATGCCAGCAAGCGTTCTTTTATCTCCAGCCCCCAGCCGAAACCACCCGGACGGCCATCACTGCCCAGCACGCGATGACAGGGAACCAGTAGCGGAAGCGGATTAGCGCCGCACGCCGTACCAACCGCACGCACGGCCTTAGGTTTGCCGATCATCAGCGCTAGCTGCGCGTAACTGATAGTTTTACCCCGGGGAATCGCGGCAATCCGTTGCCACACCGCATGCTGAAACGGCGTACCGCGCATCAGCAGACCGAAAGGAGCGTCATTCTCATATCCCCGCAAATAGCATTCCACCCACTCACGCAAACGGGCCACATTACCGCCGGAAGCCCCAGGCATTTCCCGCAGCGCCGGATCAGCCACATGCCGCCGCTTCAGGCTACGCAATGCCTCACCCTCAAGCGTCACGCATATAAGGTGGTCAGGGCTGAACGCATCCACCCACGCATATTCCGCCACATCGCCGCATATTGGCGCGCCGTTCGCTATATAGGTAACGCGCATGACCAGTTCTATACCATTTCCAGCGATTTAGTGAAATGAAAGGATTCGGCGACCGGTGCATCCACCTGCGCCGCCTGCAAAATAGCCGTGACTTCCTTGGCCAGCGCCTTGATCTCCAGCGCCGCCGGTGAGGAGGGTAAAACTTCCGTCACACCCTTGCCTTCCAGCAGGGAGGAGGCAAACAATACTCGATTACCCAATGTAGATTTGGCGAGATCGGTCAGTTCACCGCGCATCTGCGCCGCAAGTCGGGAGTTGGCATTGACCCGGTTAAATACCGTGCGCACTGCGATACGCTCACTCTTGGCCAACTCTACTGTCGGGCGCGTCGCCCAGATGTCTGTGGGACTCGGTTGCACCGGAATCAGCACCAGATCGGCATTGCGAATTGCCGTGCGCGCTTCCGTTTCCACATGCGGCGGGCTGTCCACGACGATGATGTCATGCGAGCGGCGCAGGCGCGACACTTCGCTACCCACCCGCCAGCCCGACACTTGCGAAAACGCAAAGCCGGTATACTCCTCACCGAAACGCTCCCCACGAATCTTGTGCCACATTGTCAGGCTGCCCTGCGGATCAATATCCACCAGCGCTACACGCTGACCCCGCTGCATCAGCGCCGTCGCCAGATGAACCGCCAATGTCGTTTTCCCCGCGCCACCCTTTTGCTGCGCAATCGTAATTACCTGATGTGCCATATTTTTCACTCCGTTTTGCCAACCGGTAGACTACCGGGATTTCCACTCACTGCCCCAATATATAGGATAAAAACTACACACACATGCTATATATTGTCAACGCCCGAAATGAAACATTGCCAAAGAAACTTTTTTGCTTGACTCTTTTTGTAGCTCGCTTAATTCTGGCCCCCTTTCCGGGGAGCGCTATCTCCCCGGCCCGGTGGGGGCGTAGCTCAGTTGGTAGAGCACCTGATTTGCATTCAGGGGGTCGCGGGTTCAACTCCTGTCGCCTCCACCATAACTTCCTTTTGGTTAGAAAATTCCTTCAAAACCAAGAATGGCAGCGATAAAGCGGGAGTTCTATATCCCTCATTTCGGTGGTATGCCAAGGGGCGTGCGAAGGTAGCTTTTAGCACC
>JAKFYP010000164.1 GCA_021730835.1 Alphaproteobacteria bacterium | reverse complement strand
GGGCGAACTGCAAAGCGATATTCTCTCCATGAAGCGGGAGTTGCTGAATCTGCGGTTTCAGCAGGCGACCGGTGAGTTGGAGAATACGGCTCGTTTCCGTCAGGTGCGCCGCAATATTGCGCGGGCCAAAACGGCGCTGCGTGCGAAGAAACTGAAAGAAAAGAAACTGGCCTAACGCCAAAATTATAAGGGAAAACGGATATGCCGAAACGCATTCTGCAAGGAACTATTGTTAGCGACAAGGGGAATAAAACGGTGATCGTCAATGTCGAGCGCCGGATTACGCACCCGATTTACAAAAAAACCATTCGCCGCAGCAAGCGTTATGCGGCGCATGACGAGCAGAATGCCTATAAGGTAGGGGATATGGTGCGCATCGTCGAATGCCGCCCGATTTCCAAAACCAAAAAATGGGCGGTACTGGAAAATCAGGCGTAAATAACAGGATTAGGCGGGAGATAAGCCATGATACAAATGCAGACCATCCTCGATGTGGCGGACAATTCCGGGGCGCGCAAAGTGCAGTGCATCAAGGTGCTGGGCGGCTCCAAGCGCAATATCGCCTCGGTGGGCGATGTTATCGTGGTGTCGGTAAAAGACGCTATTCCGCGTGGCAAGGTGAAAAAAGGCGAGGTGCATCGGGCGGTGATCGTGCGCACCGCCAAGGATATTCAGCGTTCAGACGGCAGCGCGATTCGTTTCGACCGTAACGCCGCCGTGCTGATTAACAAGCAGCAGGAGCCGATCGGCACGCGTATTTTTGGCCCGGTGGTGCGTGAATTGCGCGCTCGCCGTTTTATGAAAATCATTTCGCTGGCGCCGGAAGTGCTGTAGGGGAATCGCCATGACACAGGCAAAACTGAAAATTAAAAAAGACGACGAAGTGATCGTGCTCACCGGGCGCGACAGGGGCAAGCGCGGGACGGTCATCAAGGTCTATCCCGAGGAGCGCCGCGTCGTGGTATCGGGCATCAACGTGGCTAAACGGCATGAAAAGCCGGGGCGCGGTAGTGCGGGCGGCATCGTCAGCAAGGAATTGCCGATTCATGTTTCCAACGTGGCGCTGGCCGATCCGAAATCGGGCAAGCCCAGCCGCGTCGGCTATAAGAAACTTAAAGACGGCAGCAAGGTGCGTATTGCCCGCAAGTCCGGCGAAGAAATCGCGTAAACAGGTTAGGATTATGTCTCTCTCTCAGGAACTCTACGAAAAAGAAATCAAGGCCAATTTGAGCAAGAAATTCGGCTACAAGAACGTCATGCAGGTTCCGCGCTTGCGTAAGATCGTCCTGAATATGGGCGTCGGCGAGGCGGTTAACGACAGCAAGGTGGTGGAAGTCGCCCGTGAGCAGCTCAGCCTGATCGCCGGTCAGCGCGCCGTGGTGACGCGGGCTAAAAAGTCGGAAGCCAGCTTCAAGATTCGCGGCGGTATGCCGATTGGCTGCAAGGTGACGCTGCGGGGTCGCCATATGTATGAATTCATTGACCGGCTGGTCAATGTCGCTATGCCGCGCATCCGTGATTTTCGCGGTATTTCGCCCAAAAGCTTCGATGGCCGGGGCGGTTATGCGCTGGGGATCAGGGAACATATCGTGTTTCCGGAAATTAATTACGACAAGGTAGATACCGTGCGCGGTTTCGATATTATCATTGACACGAACGCGCCCAATGCCGCCGAGGCGAAAGCGCTGCTCGAAGGATTCAACTTTCCGTTTCGCAAGTAACAAGGACGTAAGGACATGGCTAAGAAAAGCTCGATTGAAAAGAACAAGCGCCGCAAGCGGATGATTCAGAAGCATGCTAAAAAGCGTGCCGAGTTGAAGGCGATTGTGATGAATCAGGAATTGCCGGTGGAGGAGCGTTTCGAGGCTCAGATGCGACTGGCCGAGTTGCCGCGCAACAGTTCGCCGGTGCGCTACCGCAACCGCTGTGAGTTGTCAGGCCGCCCGCGTGGTGTTTATCGCAAATTCCGGCTTTCCCGTATCGCCCTGCGTGAGCTTGGCGGTTTCGGGGAGATTCCGGGTCTGGTGAAATCGAGCTGGTAACGGATTAGGTTTCAGGTTTCAGGTTTTAGGTTTCAGGTTTTAGGTTTTAGGTTATAAGGAGACCATTGCATCATTCGTCATTGCGAGCGTAGCGAAGCAATCCAGAAAAGTTATAACATTGATTTATCTGGATTGCTTCGTCGCCTTCGGCTCCTCGCAATGACGAAAATAGTGGTATTTTCGAGTGATGCAATGGTCTCACAAGGACGACATAGAGGAAAATACTGAATTGGCGCGCTCCCTACAGTCGCAATAACGGCATCTTTTAAGGTTAAGGAATAAAACAATGGCAATGAATGACCTGCTTTCCGATCTCGTGGCCCGTATCAAAAACGGCCAGCGCGCACGCCTTGCGACCATCAATGCGCCGTATTCCAGCTTGCTGGCCAGCGTGCTCGATGTGCTCAAGCGCGAGGGATATATCCGTGAGTATCGCAAATATGAGGAAAATAAAAAATCTTTCCTTGAGATTGAGCTGAAATACCATGAAGGCCAGCCGGTTATTCATGAGATCAAGCGCATCTCTCGCCCGGGCCGCCGCTTCTATTCGGCGATTTCGGCGATGAAGCCGGTGCATAACGGCCTCGGCATTTCGGTGATTTCCACGTCGCGTGGCGTGTTGTCAGACTATGAAGCCCGCCAGCAGAATATCGGCGGCGAAGTGCTGTGCAGCGTGTTCTAGAAAAAAGGATTAACATCATGTCACGTCTTGGAAAATTGCCGGTAGAGATCCCCTCGGGGGTGACGGTAGAACTGTCAAAGAATGTTTGCACCGTCAAAAAGGGCAATATTGAGTTGAAAACCCTGATTACCGGTGATGTCAATGTGACTCTGGAAGACGGGAAAGTCTGGGTGAAACCGGCGAACGACTCCAAGCGCTCCCGTACCATGTGGGGCACGGTGCGCAGCAATATTCGCAACCTCGTGACGGGCGTTGCCGAAGGGTTTACCAAAACGCTGGAGATCAACGGCGTCGGCTACCGCGCTGCCGTGCAAAATAACGTGCTGACCATGTCGCTGGGCTACAGCCATGAGATTAAATATGTGCTGCCCGAGGGGGTGACGGTTAAAGTCGCGCAGAACACCATTGAGGTTTCCGGCGCGGATAAACAGAAAGTCGGTCAGGTGGCGGCGGAAGTCCGTAGCTTGCGCAAGCCGGAACCCTATAAGGGCAAAGGCGTGAAATACCAGAATGAATATATACCGATGAAGGAAGGCAAGAAGAAGTAAAAACCCTACTGCTGCTGGCTGCAAATGCAGGTTTCTGCGCTTCCGGTGCTCACGTACTTTAATGTACGCTGCGCGCCGGTTCTCGAAGCCCCGCATTTTCGCTGCGCATCAGCGAGTTTTTATCAGCTCATTGAGGCAAACAAGGTAAGCGTTATGAAAAAAGTATCGAATTTTGAACGGCGCAGACAGCGCATCCGCTACAAGCTTCGCCGCAACGGCCAGCAGGATCGTTTGCGTCTGAGCGTCTTTCGCTCGGGCCAGCATATTTATGCCCAGTTGATTGACGACAGCAAGGGCCTGACGGTCGCCGCCGCTTCGACGCTGGATAAAGAACTCAAAGGCAAAAAATCCGCGACGATTGAGGCTGCCCGCGCCGTGGGTGAACTGATTGCCTCGCGGGCGAAAAAAGCCAAAATTGACGCGGTGGTGTTCGATCGCGGCGGGTATCTCTATCATGGCCGCGTGAAAGCGCTGGCTGAGGGGGCACGCGAAGGCGGGCTGAAATTTTAATCTTAACCTACGAAATACGGGAAGCACATGTCAGCAAACGAAGGACAACAAGGCCGGGATCGTGATCGTGATCGTGACCGCGAGGAAAACGATAATATTGAGAAACTGGTTTCGATCAATCGCGTCGCCAAAGTGGTCAAGGGTGGGCGTCGTTTCGGCTTCGCCGCGCTGGTAGTGGTTGGTGACGGCAAGGGCCGCGTCGGTTATGGAACGGGCAAGGCCAAGGAAGTGCAGGACGCCGTGCGCAAGGCAACCGATGCGGCGCGCAAGACGATGATTCGCGTGCCGCTGCGCGAGGCGCGCACGCTGCACCACGATGTGCGCGGGCATTACGGCTCGGGCCGGGTGATGTTGCGGGCCGCTCCTCCGGGGACGGGGATTATCGCGGGCGGGCCGATGCGTGCCGTATTTGAGGCGCTCGGGGTGCATGATGTGGTGGCGAAATCCATTGGTTCCGCCAACCCGCATAACATGGTCAAGGCGACGTTCCATGCCCTGAAGCATATCGGTGCGCCGCGTGATGTGGCAGCCAAGCGCGGCCTGAAGATCGGTGAGATCGTCAGCCGCCGCGAAGATGCTTACGGGACGGGCGCGCAGGAAGCGGCGGAGACCGAAGCGGCATAAATAATGAGTGATCAGAGTCTAGAGTCCAGAACCCGGTATTTTCCATCATCTGGACTCTAACCACTGGACTCTTAAACAGGAAACGTTAGAGAAGAACACAAGGAATACAAGGCATGGCACAGGCAAAGAAAACGATTACCGTCGAGCAGGTGGGCAGTCCGATTGGCCGCAAACAGGATCAGCGTGCCACGCTGGTTGGGCTTGGCCTTAATAAGCTGCATCGCCGCCGGACGCTGGAGGATACGCCTTCCGTGCGCGGTATGGTAGCGAAAGTGCGGCATCTGGTACGGATAGTGGAATAGGTAGGGGTGAGTGGTGAGTGACGAGGAAACTAAGACTCGTCACTGGCCACCCGTCACTCGCAACTTCCAGGGAGAAGAAAAATGAAACTGAACGAACTGAAAGATAATGAAGGCGCACGGCATAACCGTATTCGCGTGGGCCGTGGCATTGGCTGCACCAAGGGTAAAACCTGCGGGCGCGGCGTCAAGGGCCAGAAATCGCGCACCGGCGTCGCCATCAAGGGTTTTGAGGGCGGGCAGATGCCGATTCACCGCCGCCTGCCCAAGCGCGGGTTTAAGAATCCGTCGCGGGTGGAATATGCCGTTGTGAATTTGCGCGATCTGCAACGGGCGGTGGATGCGAAAAAACTGGACGCGAAAAAAGACGTGACGGTTGAAGCGTTGCAGCGGGCCGGTCTGATCTCGGCTTCCGACAAGCGGGTGAAGCTGCTGGGTGCGGGCGAGCTTTCGGCCAAACTGAGCATCACGGTTGAAAAAGCTTCCAAATCGGCTGTTGCCGCGGTAGAAAAAGCGGGCGGCAGCGTCAAGGCCGCGTAAGACGCCGGATATTGTTCCCGGCCACCTTCTAACCGCAACCCATAACCACCTGTGACCGATGGTATCATCCGCTGAACGACTAGCCGCCAACCTCAATATGGGAGTGCTGGGCCGCGCAACCGAACTCAAGCAGCGCCTGTGGTTTGTCCTCGGCGCGCTTATCATCTACCGTATTGGTACATACATCCCGATTCCCGGCATCAACCATGAAGCGCTGGTGCAGATTTTCGAGCGTCAGGCGGCGGGCATCGGCGGGCTGATTAATATGTTCTCCGGCGGCGCGCTGGGCCGTATGGCGATTTTCGCGCTGGCCATCATGCCCTATATTTCGTCGTCCATCATCATCCAGCTTATGACCATTGCCGTGCCGCAACTGGCGCAGCTTAAAAAGGAAGGCGAGGCCGGGCGGCGCAAGATCAACCAGTATACCCGTTACGGGACGGTTCTGCTGGCGGCGGTGCAGGCCTACGGTATTGCAATCGGGCTGGAAAGCTCCAGCGGGGGCGAGGCGGGCGCGGTCGTTATGAATCCGGGGTTTTATTTCCAGTTCACGACGACGGTGACGTTGGTCGGCGGCACGATGTTCCTGATGTGGCTCGGTGAGCAGATGACCTCGCGGGGAATCGGCAACGGTATCTCGCTGATTATTTTCACCGGGATCGTCGCCGAATTGCCGGGGGCGGTAACCAAGTTGTTTGAACTGGGCCGTGAGGGTCGGCTTTCCGCGCTGGCGATCCTGCTGGTGGTGGTGATGGCGCTGGGCCTGATTGCGTTCATCGTGTTTGTGGAGCGGGCGCAGCGGCGTATTGTCGTGCAGTATCCCAAACGGCAAGTCGGCAACAAGCTCTATTCGGGCGACCAGACGCATATGCCGCTCAAGCTCAACACCGCCGGGGTGATACCACCGATTTTCGCTTCCTCGATTCTGCTTTTTCCGCTGACCATTGCCGGGTTCAATGCCGATGGCGGGCCGGAGTGGCTCCAGACAATCGGGGTCTATCTGGCGCATGGCCAGCCGCTCTATATTATCAGCTATGTCAGCATTATCGTTTTCTTCTGCTTCTTCTATACCGCCGTGGTGTTCAATCCCGAGGACACGGCGGATAATCTCAAGAAAAATGGTGGGTTTATCGCGGGGATCCGCCCCGGCAAGCAGACGGCGGAATATCTCGATTACGTCCTGACGCGCCTGACCGTGGTTGGCTCGATTTATCTGGCGGCGGTGTGTACCTTTCCGGAATTATTGATTGCCGAATTTAACGTGCCGTTTTATCTTGGCGGAACCAGCCTGCTGATCGTCGTCAACGTGATGATGGATTTCATCGGGCAGGTGCAGTCCCACCTGTTCGCGCATCAATACGAGGGGCTGATTAAAAAATCGCGGTTGAAAGGCCAAAGGAGATAATATGCGATTGATTCTATTAGGGCCGCCGGGAGCGGGGAAGGGGACGCAGGCCGCTCTGGTCGCCGAGGAATACCGGATTCCCAAGCTCTCGACCGGCGATATGCTGCGCGAAGCCGTGGCGGCGGGGTCGGATCTGGGCAAGCGGGTGGACGGGATCATGAAGTCCGGTAAGCTGGTTGACGA
>JAKFYP010000173.1 GCA_021730835.1 Alphaproteobacteria bacterium | reverse complement strand
GCGATGCCTCGAAAAAAGCGCTTAAAAAATGTATGAAAGAAGGAGCCTTGGTTGCATGCCCCATTATTTGGACGGAAACGGCCTCCCGCTTTTCAGAGGAAGCATTCTTTTTTCAAAGCATGGCGATGCTACGGGTCAATTTTTCGGAAATGACGGAGAACGTGACTTTGTTTGCCGCCGGAACGTGGAAAAAATACCGCGCCAATGGCGGCAGGCGCGAGCGGATTGCTGCGGATTTCCTAATCGGTGCCCACGCACAGCTAAAGGCAGACCGCCTTTTAACGCGGGATCGGGGCTTTTACCGTGAATATTTCCGGGGAATCGAAATCATGAACCCAATGGAGCTATAGCTGATGCCGGATATCCACCCCACCGCGATTATCCATGCAGGGGCGCAATTAGCGCCGGATGTGGCGATTGGCCCCTATTGCATCGTCGGCGCGCATGTGACGCTGGGTGCGGGTGTACGCCTCATCAGCCATGCGGTCGTGGACGGGCGCACGGTGATTGGCCAAGGCACGGCAATTTATCCTTTCGCTTCCATCGGCCTCGCGCCGCAGGATCTTAAATACAAAGGCGAGCCATCCACGCTGGTTATCGGCCAGCGCAACACCATCCGCGAATACGTCACCATGAACCCCGGTACGGAAGGCGACCGCATGACTACGACGGTTGGCGATGATTGCCTGTTTATGATCGGCGCGCATGTCGCCCATGATTGCGATGTCGGCAACCGCGTTATCCTCGCCAATAACGCCACGCTGGCCGGGCATGTCAAAGTCGGCGAGGGAGCGATTATCGGTGGGCTGGCGGCAATTCACCAGTTCGTGCGCATCGGGAGGTACGCCATTGTCGGCGGCATGTCGGGCGTCGAGCATGACGTGATTCCCTATGGCTCGGTCATGGGGGAGCGGGCGCATCTGGCCGGGCTGAATCTGGTCGGGCTGAAACGCCGTGGCATAGAGCGTGACGCTATTCACCGGCTGCGCGGTGCGTTTAAGGCCTTGTTTGAGGAGCAGGACGGAACACTTTCCGAGCGCATCAAATCCGCCCGTCAGGAATTTTCCGTCAATGCGGAAGTTCTGGAAATCCTCGATTTCATGGCAAGCGAAACCAGCCGTTCTTTCTGTACGCCACGCCATGCGGCCTGATTCCTCCCCTGCCGCCTCCCTGCCGAAAATCGCCATCATCGCGGGTAGCGGCAGTCTGCCGCTTACGCTGATCGAAGCCTGCCGTCGGCAACAACGCCCGTTTCATGTATTCGTCATCCGGGGCAGCGACCTTTCCTTGCCTGCAAACATTCCCGCCGATACGATTGAATTGGGCAAGGTCGGAGCACTTCAGCGGCTGCTTGACGCCCACGCTATTAAAGCCGTGAGCTTCGCCGGACAACTGACCCGCCCCGGCAGGGGAAACCTGCAAACCGATGCTCAGGGCCGGAAACTGCTGCGCAAAATCCTGCCCACCCTGTTATTTGGCGGCGATAATGCGCTGCTCGGCCTGATCGTGCAGTATTTCGAGCAACAGCTACGGCTTGAGGTCATCGGCGCGGATACGCTGTGTCCTGCTTTGCTGGCTACGCCCGGGCCGCTAGGCAAGATTATGCCGGGTGAGCAGGATATCCCTGATATTCTGGCCGCCATCGAACAGGCTCGCCAGCTTGGCCGCAAGGATAAGGGGCAGGCAGTCGCCATACGCCACGGTGTCTTGCTGGGCAAGGAGGATAAAGGCGGTACACGCGCCCTGCTGGAGCGCATCCGCCCGCAAGGAGAAAGAGCGGGCGTGTTGGTTAAGGCGCTCAAGCCGGGGCAGGACAGGCGCGTTGACCTGCCCTCCATCGGCCCGGATACCGTGCGACAGGCGCAGGCGGCGGGCTTGTCGGGCATCGCCGTTGAGGCGGGTCAGGCGCTGATCCTTGAGAAAGAGGAAACCCGCCGCCTCGCCGATGCGCTGGGCCTGTTTGTTTATGGATTCACCGATGACTGAGTTTTGCATTCTGGCCGGAGAGCATTCTGGCGACGCGCTGGGCACGGCGCTGATGGAAGCCCTGAAGCGGCAAACAAGCGGGAATGCCGCATTTTATGGTGTCGGCGGTGGGAAAATGCTTGCTGCCGGGCTAGACTCACTGTTTCCCATGCGAGAGATTGCCCTGATGGGGTTTGCTGAAGTCCTGCCGCATATCCCCCGCCTGAAGCGCCGCATCCGTGAGAGCGCTGATATGATCCTGACGCGCCGGCCTGACGCGCTGATCACCATTGACTCGCCGGGATTTAATTACCGCGTCGTGCGGCGTTTGCGTGAAGCCGGGTTTGACCGGCCCTGCATTCATTACGTCGCCCCGACTGTCTGGGCCTATAAGCCCGGGCGTGCCAAAAAAACCGCCGCGCTGTTTGATCGCCTGCTGTGTCTGCTTCCCTTTGAACCACCCTTCTTCGAGGCGGAAGGCCTGCCCACCGATTTTGTTGGCCACCCGGTCGCCGATATCGCGCCGCCCTCAGAAACCCGCGATGCTTTCCGGGATCGCCATCATATCGCCACCGCCACGCCGCTGCTGTGTCTGCTGCCAGGAAGCCGCCGGGGTGAGCGTGCCCGCCTGCTGCCGGTCTACGCCGATATGCTGGCTTTGCTGACAACGCGTATCGCGGGATTACGCCTCGTCATGGCCGTGCCCGCCGATGCCGTGGAGGAAGTCAGCGCCGCGACTGCCGCATGGGCCATCCCGCCGCTGATCGTCAGTGCGGAAGCCGATAAACAGGCGATGTTCCATGCCGCCGATCTGGCGCTGGCCAAATCGGGCACGGTAGCGCTCGAAGCGGCACAAGCAGGCCTGCCGATGGTTACGGCATATAAGGTACACCCCATCTCCGCATGGTTGCTCAGGCGCATGATCCGCACGCCTTACGTCAATCTGGTCAATATTCTGCTCAAGCGACTGATTATTCCCGAATTGCTTCAGGAGGACTGTACGCCAGAGAAGCTCTGCGAAGCCCTCAGCGCGTTATGGTTATCCGGTGAAGCCAGAGAGGCCCAGCGTGCGGCCTGCCGCGAGGCTATAGCCATGTTGCAAGCGCCCGACGGCAGACAGGCATCCGATGTGGCAGCGGATCGCATATTGCAACATTGCCTCTCTGATGTCAGAATTAGGGCGCATCATCAATAAGGGATAATGACTGTATTGTCATTCCACATAAGCATTCCCCCCATGTTGGAATAACAGGTTTGCGACTGCAAGCCCGCCGCTTATGCGGCGTAACCGACTTTATTTTTCTCTTGGGGAAAAACAAAGTCAAAAGACAATAAAACTACGCCGGAGGTCGCCAGGCGTCGGGGAAGTGACGTGGCAGCCGCCAGGGAGCGCAGGCAATTACATCGAAGCGCATGGAAGAACATGCGTAACGCGGGTGTTTTTGCAAAAAGGCCTGAGCCGATCGCTCCACGCGCATTCGCTGGCGTGCATGGATGGCTTCAAGGCTTTCATGAGTCAGGCGGCGGGCCTTGACCTCGATGAATACGCAGCAATCACCCCTGAGCGCAATCAGGTCAATCTCGCCGTAATGCGAACGCCAGCGCCGTGCCACGATGCGGTAGCCCTTGAAGCGCAACCACCAGAGCGCCAGCACCTCCGCCATATGCCCGCGAGAATATGCCCGCCTGCGCGCCTGCGTGTTCATCCGCCCTCACTTTTGAGCGACAGGGCCAGCCGGTATAACTCACTCCTCGGCAAGCCGGTGATTTCCGCCGCCATTTTTGCCGCCTCGCTGGAGCCATGAGCGCGCAGCAACACCTCAAGCAGGCGGTCGGCAGCGATATCCGCCGCCGGTTGCACCTCGTCCGGGGGCGCAACCAGCAGCACCATCTCGCCCCGGGTGTTTTCCTCGCCCAGATGCGCCGCCATCGTGGCCAGCGTCGCCGCGATAATCTCTTCATGGCGCTTGGTCATCTCGCGGCACAGCACACATTCCCGATCTCCAAGCATCTCCGTCAGTTCTTTGAGCAAGCCGGTGATTCGCCGGGCGCTCTCAAAGAATATCAGCGTTGCCCGTATGGGTTTTACTTCCCGGATGGCCTCCGCCCGTGCTCCCGCCTTCGCGGGCAGGAAACCCACGAACAGAAAACGGTCGGTCGGCAATCCTGCGACGGAGAGCGCCGCCATAACGCCCGATGCGCCGGGGATAGGACAAACCGGGATGCCAAGCGCCCGCGCCTCACGCACCAGCTTATAGCCGGGATCGGAAATCAGCGGTGTCCCGGCATCGCTGACCAGCGCCACATCCTCGCCCCACTGCAATCGCTCCAGAAGTTTCGGGCGTTGCCTCGCCGCGTTATGCTCGTGATAAGCGAGTGTGGGCGTGTTAATGCTGTAATGTTGCAACAGGTGACGGGTGACGCGGGTATCCTCGCAGGCAATCACCGCCACGCGTTTTGCCGTGTCGGCGGCGCGAAAGCTCCAATCGGCTAGGTTACCGATGGGGGTGGCTATAATATACAGAGTTCCGCAACCATCGGCCATATTTACATTTCTCCTGATCTGCCATAGGCTACAGCGCGTGTAACTCCGGAATGACCATACAGCATGTATCGTATTTTTTGCAATCTCCTGACGATACTATTACTGGCGCTACCCGCCTGCGCGCCGGTGAAGCCCGAGCATAACCCCAATGAAACGCGCAGCCGGATGATCGAGCGCCCGGTGATGACCCCGGCGCTGCCGGATGTGCCGTATCTGGTGCAAAATCCCGAAGTTCAGGCACCTTCGGCGGGAGGCAGGGAAATACGCGTCGCTTTGCTTACGCCGCTTACCGGCGATTCCTCGAAACTGGGGCAGGGGCTGCTCGATGCCGGAATGCTGGCGCTGTTCGATAAATACGGACTCAGCCCCCAGAGCCAGAATGTACAACTGGTGATTCTGCCCAAGGACACCCGGAACTCACCCAAAGCTACCGCCGAGGCAACGGAAGAAGCCATCAAAGAGGGAGCAAAGCTGATTATCGGCCCGCTTTTCTCCGATACGGTGCGCGCCGCCGGGCCGGTTGCTGCAAAGCAGCAGGTGCAGGTGTTGAGCTTCTCCAATAACACTAAAATCGCCGGGAAGAACGTGTTTATTCTCGGCTTCCTGCCTGACCAGCAAACCGAGCGCGTCTTAAAGCATGCGTTCGAGGCGGGTTATAGCCGTATCGGCGTGCTGGCTCCCGCCGATGAATACGGCACGGTTGTGGTAGAGACGGCACAGCGTATGGCCCTGCTGCATAATAAAGTGATTGCCAGCGTTGCTACCTATCCGCCGGGTACGGACAAGTTTGAACTGGAAATCGAGAATCTGTTAGGCGGCAGGCCGAATCAGAAACAACGGGAAATAGACGCCATCCTGATTGCCGAGGGCGGCGACCGCCTCAAGAAAATTGCCACGCAGCTCAAGGCTTTCGGCATCAGCCCGCGCAAGGTGAAAATGCTGGGAACCGGCTTGTGGGACGATGAATCGCTGATCGGTTACGGCGATCTGGCGTTCGGCTGGTTTGCCTCCTCTCCGGCGCGCAGCTACGCCGGATTTGAGCAGCGCTTCATCACGCAATACGGCTATAAGCCGCCGCGCCTTGCCAGCCTTGCCTATGACGCCGTGGCGCTGGCCGCCACGCTGGCGCAGAATCCCGGCGGCGCGGATTTCTCCACGGCCACGCTGACGCAGGAGGCCGGGTTTAACGGCCCGGCCAACGGCATTTTCCGGCTGATGAAAAACGGCGCGACCGAACGCGGGCTGGCGGTGCTGGAAATCAACGAAAAAAGCTTTAAGGAAGTCTCCCCCGCCCCGCGCAGCTTCGATCAGTAGGCATCCCTCACCCTTCCTCCCTGCGTTTCGTATGGCGCACCAACTCTACTTTTTTCGCGGGTGTTTTTTTCAGTGCCCGCCCGCGGCCCGACAGGCTCGGGTTGGTCATGAAATATTCATGCGCGGAGAAACTATCCGCTTTGGCGGGCAGGCGCGCATAACTGTCATCGGGCTGCAATATCCAGCTTTGTTTTTCGTCACGCAGGCAGGCCATCATGATCTGATCGAGCACCTGCGCATGCACGGTCGGGTTCTCGATCGGGATCATTACCTCAACCCGCCAGTCGAAATTGCGCGGCATCCAGTCGGCGGAAGAGATAAATATTTTCGCTTTGGGCGATGGCAACGCCTGCCCGTTGCCAAAGCAGAAAATACGCGAATGTTCAAGGAACCGGCCCAGAATGCTTTTCACCCGGATATTCTCCGACATGCCCGTAATGCCGGGGCGCAGGCAGCAGATACCGCGCACGATCAGGTCAATCTGCACACCCGCCTGCGAAGCCTCATACAGCGCCTCGATCAGCTTGCGATCCACCAGCGAATTCATCTTGGCCCAGATGGCCGCCGGTTTTCCTTCTCTGGCCGTAGCGATTTCAGCGCGGATCAGGGATTCCAGCCGGTCACGCATATGATGCGGCGCGGGGATCAGCTTGGCGAAGGAATCCGGTTCGGCATAACCGGTGATGTAATTAAACAGCCGCGCCGTATCCTGACACAACTCCTCATTACTGGTGAAAAACGACAAATCGGTATAGGTTTTGGCGGTCACCGGATGGTAGTTTCCCGTCCCGAAATGGGCGTAGGAACGCATGCGGCCATGCTCGCGCCGTGCCACCAGCGACATCTTGGCGTGGGTCTTGAGCCTGACGAAACCATAGACCACCTGCACGCCCGCCCGCTCCAAATCCCGCGCCCATTTGATATTGGCCTCCTCATCGAAGCGGGCTTTCAACTCGACCAGCGCCGTGACCGATTTCCCCCGCTCTGCGGCTTCGATCAGCGCGCCGACAATAGGAGAATCCTGACTGGTGCGGTATAAAGTTTGCTTGATGGAAATCACTTCGG
>JAKFYP010000221.1 GCA_021730835.1 Alphaproteobacteria bacterium | reverse complement strand
CAAGATTGGCGCCGAAGCGATTCAGGCGCTCCTGGCGGGTCTCAACCTCGAGGAAGAGCGCGCCACGGTGCGTACCGATCTGAGCGAGACCGGCTCCGAAGCCAAGAAGAAAAAGCTGGTCAAGCGCCTCAAGCTGATTGAATCCTTCATTGATTCCGGTAACAAGCCGGAATGGATGATCCTCAACGTCGTGCCGGTCATCCCGCCGGATTTGCGCCCGCTCGTGCCGCTCGACGGAGGCCGCTTCGCCACGTCCGATCTCAACGATCTCTACCGCCGGGTGATCAACCGAAACAACCGCCTGAAACGCCTGCTGGAGCTGCGCGCGCCGGATATTATCGTGCGCAATGAGAAGCGCATGTTGCAGGAAGCCGTGGACGCGTTGTTCGATAACGGTCGCCGGGGCCGCGTCATTTCGGGCATCAACAAGCGCCCGCTGAAATCGCTCTCCGACATGCTCAAGGGCAAGCAGGGCCGCTTCCGCCAGAATCTGCTCGGCAAGCGCGTCGATTATTCGGGCCGCTCGGTCATCGTGGTCGGGCCGGAACTGCTGCTGCATCAATGCGGCCTGCCCAAGAAAATGGCGCTGGAACTGTTCAAGCCGTTTATCTACGCCAAGCTGGAAATCTACGGGATCGCCACGACGATCAAAGCCGCCAAGCGCATGGTCGAGATGGAGCGCCCGGAGGTCTGGGATATTCTCTCGGAAGTCATCCGCGAGCATCCGGTGCTGCTCAACCGCGCCCCGACGCTGCACCGCCTCGGTATTCAGGCTTTCGAGCCGGTGCTGATCGAGGGCAAGGCGATTCAGTTGCATCCGCTGGTCTGTGCCGCTTTCAACGCCGATTTTGACGGCGACCAGATGGCCGTGCATGTGCCGCTTTCCGTTGAATCGCAACTGGAAGCCCGCGTGCTGATGATGTCCACCAACAACATCCTCTCGCCCGCCAACGGCAAGCCGATTATCGTGCCGAGTCAGGATATTGTGCTCGGGCTTTATTACCTGTCGCTGGAATCCGACAACGAACCGGGCGAAGGCATGGCGTTTGCCAATATGAACGAAATCCGCATGGCGCTGGAGAGCAAGGTTGTCACCTATCACAGCAGGATCAGGGCACGCTTTACCAGCCTCGATGAGAACGGCAGGGAAATAACCAACCTCGTGGATGCCACGCCGGGACGTATGCTGATAGCGCAATATTTGCCGAGGCATCCGAAACTTTCCTTCGCCCATGTCAACAAACTGATGACCAAGAAAGAAATCAGTAATCTGATTGATATCGTCTACCGCCATTGCGGTCAGAAGGAGACGGTCATCTTCTGCGATAAGATGATGGGGCTGGGTTTCCGTCATGCCTGCATGGCCGGGATTTCCTTCGGCAAGGACGATATGATCGTGCCCTCGACCAAGGAAAAGCATCTTAAATCCACCTTCGGCGAAGTTAAGCAGTTCGAGCAGCAATATGCTGACGGCCTGATTACCGCCGGGGAGAAATACAACAAGGTGATTGACGCCTGGTCGCAATGCACGGAACGGGTCGCCGGTGACATGATGCAGGAAATCTCTTCCATCGGCACGAAAGAAGGCAAGCGCAGTGGCCGCAATGTGAATTCCATCTTCATGATGGCGCATTCCGGAGCACGCGGTTCCGCCGCCCAGATCAAGCAGCTCGCCGGGATGCGCGGCCTGATGGCCAAGCCGTCGGGTGAGATCATCGAGACGCCGATCATCTCGAACTTCAAAGAGGGATTAACGGTACTCGAATACTTCAACTCGTCGCACGGGGCGCGTAAAGGCCTTGCCGATACGGCGCTCAAGACCGCCAACTCGGGTTACCTGACTCGCCGCCTCGTGGACGTGGCGCAGGATTGCATTATCACGATTCCCGATTGCGCCACGCAAAACGGGCTGATTGCCAAGCCGCTGATTGAAGGCGGGGAGGTGATCGTCGAGTTGCGCGATCAGGTATTGGGCCGCACCAGCGCCAAGGACGTATTCCATCCGACGACCGACAAGCTGATCCTCAAAGCGGGCCAGCTTATTGACGAGGATATGGTGGACGTGCTGGATGAAGCCGGGGTGGAAGCCATCAAGATTCGCTCGGTGCTGACCTGCGAAAGCGAAGCCGGGGTATGCGCTTCCTGCTACGGGCGCGATCTGGCTCGCGGCACGCCGGTCAATATCGGTGAGGCGGTGGGTGTCATCGCGGCGCAATCCATCGGTGAGCCGGGCACGCAGCTAACCATGCGTACCTTCCATATCGGCGGGGCGGCGCAGCGCGGCGCGGAGCAATCCAGCGTCGAGGCGTCGCATGATTCCGTGCTTACCCTCTCCAACAGGAATCTGGTGACCGATTCCAAGGGCCGTCAGGTGGTGATGAGCCGTACCTGCGAGATTATCCTCAAGGACGAGGAAGGCCGTGAGCGCGCCCGCTTCAAGGTTCCCTACGGCGCTCGCCTGCAGGCCCGCGAAGGCGCGAAAGTGAAACACGGCGAGAAACTTGCCGAGTGGGATCCGTACACGATTCCGATCATTACGGAGAAAAACGGTTTCGCCCATTACCGCGACATGATGGAAGGTGTTTCCCTGCGCGAGGTGGTGGATGAGTCAACCGGGATTTCCAACAAGGTGATCATTGACTGGCGGCAGCAGACCCGTGGGGCCGACCTCAAGCCCCGCATTGCCCTGCGCAATAAGGAAGGCGAGATCATCACGATGGCTAACGGGCTGGAAGCGCGTTATTTCCTGCCGGTGGACGCTATCCTCAACGTGCAGGACGGACAGGAGGTTTTCGCCGGGGACGTGCTGGCGCGTATTCCGCGTGAATCCACTAAAACCCGCGACATCACCGGCGGTCTGCCGCGTGTGGCGGAGCTTTTTGAGGCTCGAAAACCCAAGGATCACGCTATCATCAGCGAGATCGAGGGCACGATTGAGTTCGGCAAGGATTATAAATCCAAGCGCCGCCTCGTGGTCAAGCCGAAGGAAGAAGGCCTCGAGCCGGTGGAATACCTCATTCCCAAAGGCAAGCATATTACCGTGCAGGAAGGCGATTACGTCCAGAAAGGCGATCTGCTGATGGACGGTAATCCCGTGCCGCACGATATTCTGCGCGTCATGGGCGTCGAAGCGCTGGCCAAGTACATGGTCAACGAAGTGCAGTCGGTCTACCGCCTGCAGGGGGTAACGATCAACGACAAGCATATCGAGGTCATCCTGCGCCAGATGCTCCAGAAAATGGAGATCGAAAACGCCGGGGGCACAACGCTGCTGGCCGGAGAACAGGTTGAGCGCGAAGAGCTGGACTACGAGAACCGCAAAGCGATTGAGCAGGGTTATGACCCGGCACAGGGAAGCCCGGTATTGCAGGGGATCACCAAAGCCTCGCTGCAAACCCGTTCTTTCATCTCCGCCGCGTCGTTTCAGGAGACGACCCGCGTGCTGACCGAAGCTTCCGTAGCCGGAAAAGTTGATCGACTGGCGGGCCTGAAGGAAAACGTTATTGTTGGGCGATTGATTCCGGCGGGAACCGGTATGCAGGTGGCCAAGCTCAAAAAACTGGCTGCCCAGCGTGACCGGGAAATCGAGCGCAAGCTGGCCGCCGTGCAGGTGGAAGCTGCATCGTCGGCTGAGGTCTCAGATGAGGTTTCCGGCAGTGATGCGCCCTCCGCGATGACGGGAAGTTAGAGCGTTTTGCTCTAGGGAAGGATCGTATAGCCGATTGAGTTTGTGCTTACACACAAACTTTACGCCGCATAGGCGGCGCGGGCGATAGCCGATTGATTGATGTGCAGTCACACAAGTAAATCGGCTATACATAAGCTGAATCGGCTATCGCCCACTAGCAAGGTGCGCCGCCTCACAGCATCCACCTGTGGGATGTGCTGTGTCGTAAAAGAAGTTCACATCCACCTGTGGGATGCTGTGTCGTAAAGAGGCTATATTTATCCGACACGGTGATAGCGGAAATTATCGGCATAGGATTTCGGCTTAATCGCCCTTTTCTTCGGCTTGATGATTTTATAGGCATACCCGTGCCGCTCGGCGTAGCCGACCGCCTGATCCCGCGTGTCAAAATAGAGGTCGAGTTGCTGGGTGGTATCCTGCTGGCCAACCCATCCCATTACCGGATCGACGAATTTCGGCGTTAACGGCTCGAACGAAAGCCGCCATCGCTTCGTTTTTGCTCGCCCCGACTGCATCGCGGTTTTGGTCGACTGGCAGATGTATACTTTCATTTGTTTGCCCTGTCTTCGAGTGATATAACTCTTCCATATTATATTCCTTCCGTATGCTGTTCGCAATCCCATGAAATTTCAAGCCTTCCGTCCCATCTTGCTGGTCAACGGCATTTTGCTGATGATCGTGGCGGCGGTGATGTTGCTGCCTGCTATGGTGGATTACAGCGTTGGCAACGATGACTGGCGGGTCTTTGCCGTATCGGCGCTGGGTACGGGGTTTATTGGCGGCTCGCTTTACCTGACCAACCGTGGCTATCGTGACACACTCTCGCTGCGCCAGACATTTATGTTCACGGTCACCAGCTACGTATTTACGGTCGTTGCGACTGCTGTTCCTATGCACCTCTCGCCCATGAATATGTCGTTTGCCGATGCGATATTCGAAGCTTCATCCGGGCTGACGACAACCGGATCGAGCGTGCTGACCGGACTGGACAGCGCACCGCCCGGCATTCTGCTCTGGCGAGCACTGCTCAACGCGATGGGCGGGATCGGGATCGTGGTGCTGGCGCTGGCGATTCTGCCGATGCTGCGTATCGGCGGGATGCAGCTCTTTCGCACCGAATCTTCCGACACCACGGAAAAAATGCTGCCTCGCGCCACTCAGCTTGCCGCGGTTATCTCGGCGATTTTCGGCGCACTGGTGCTGGCCTGCGCTTTCTGTTTTTATATCGCGGGGATGAGTGGATTCGACGCTATCTGTCATGCGATGGCGACCATCGCCACCGGCGGGTTCTCTACACATGACGCCTCATTCGGGTATTATGACTCACCGACCATAGAGTTTATTTGCATCGTGTTCATGTGTGCCGGTTCCCTGCCGTTAATATTGTATTTTCGGATATTTCGCGGCGATCCCGGCTTGATTTTACGCGATACGCAGGTACGGGTTTTCTTCATTATTGTGCTGTGCGTCACCGCCACCCTCGCCATCTGGCTGTCTCTCACCAAAGAGATGTCACTGCTGACCGCCCTGCGTTACAGCAGCTTCAACGTCGTTTCCGTCATTTCGACAACCGGCTTCGCCACTGCGGATTACGGCGCATGGGGAAATTTTTCCATCTGTGTGTTTTTCATGCTCCTCCCGGTAGGTGGATGTACCGGCTCGACAGCGGGCGGCATTAAGATTTTCCGCTTTCAGATTTTCTATGAAACAACCCGCGTGCAGTTGCGCCAGCTCCTGCAACCCAACGGCGTGTTTGTGCCGCGCTATAACGGCAAGCCGATCACCGACAGCCTCGCTGCCTCGGTGATGAGTTTCTTTCTGCTGTTTGCCCTTACTTTTATGGTGGTTGCATTGATTTTATCTCTCTACGGACTGGATTTCCTCACCAGCATGAGTTCCTCGGCGCAAGCGCTGGCCAATGTCGGCCCCGGCCTCGGACAGGTGGTCGGCCCGGCGGGGAATTTCTCCTCGTTGCCTGACGGCGCGAAATGGGTTCTCTCTTTCGCTATGATCCTCGGGCGCGTAGAACTGTTTACCTTTCTGGTGTTATTCACCCCAGCCTTCTGGCGGGATTAGGTGTACTAATCCAGCGCGATATTGTCTATCAGGCGGGTAGCCCCTAAAAATACGGCGGCGAACAGGCGGGCATTGCTACGGGTTTCAGACAATTCCAGCGTATCGGCGTGGCGGGCTTCGAGGTAATCTATCCGAAACCCGGCTTTCTCCAGTCTTTCTCTTGCCTCGCCCGTTGCCTGCGCCAGCGGACGGGCCGTATCCTCCCGCACCCCGCGCATCGCCGCGTAAAGCAGAGGAGCGGCTTTGCGTTCTTCCGCGTTGAGGTAACGGTTGCGCGAGGACATGGCCAGCCCGTCCTGTTCCCTTACTGTCGGCACGCCGAAGATCTCCGAAGGCAGGCGCAAATCGGTTGCCATGCGCCGGATGACCTGCAATTGCTGATAATCTTTCTCCCCGAAAAAAGCAAAGTCAGCCTCTGCGATCATCAACAGCAGCGTCACCACGGTGGCCACGCCGGAGAAATGCCCGGGCCGTGACGCACCGCACAACACGCCGGTTAAGCCGTCCACCTCGACGCGGGTGGAAAATCCCGGCGGGTAAAGCGTGGCGGCATCGGGCAGAAACAGCAAATTGACGCCATGCGCCTTGAGCAAATCCGAGTCAGCTTCCAACGTGCGCGGATATGCGCCGAAATCCTCGGCCGGGCCAAATTGTTTCGGATTAACGAAAATACTGACCATGACGCGGTCACAGTAATCTTTCGCCTGTTCCACCAGCGCCATATGCCCGGCATGCAGCGCCCCCATCGTCGGTATAAAACCGGTCGTCAGGCCATCGGCGACCCACGCTTCCCTGATCTTGGCGATTTTCTGCGGTGTATGGGCAACGTGCATTATGGTCTTACGGGGGGCTGGAGACTGAGTATAAAAAATGGTTTACTTCGATATCCTATACCCTATACCCCATAATCTAACCATATTCCATACCCCCGCATGCCTCAATCCCCTCTCTCCCGCTACCGTCTTTTGATCCGGCAATGCGAGTTGTCGCATGATGCGGCGCAGGATGCGCTGGTACATGTTCTGCAAGAGTTATTCGACGAAGTCACCAGAGAAGGGTTTTTCGATCAGGGAAGGGGCCTGCTTTCCGGGTTTTTCCGCCGCCGTGAGCAACCGCGCTCCACCGGGCTTTATATCTGGGGCGGGGTCGGGCGCGGCAAGTCGCTGCTGATGGATTTATTTTATGACGCCCTGCCG
>JAKFYP010000078.1 GCA_021730835.1 Alphaproteobacteria bacterium | reverse complement strand
TTTCAGGCGATTGGCGGCTTTCTGTAACCCGGTGAGAGGCGTGTTTCTGTAGGCGCGTTCATGCACTTCGGATGTGATGTTTTTTGCCGTGAGCATCGCTTCGGTTTCGGCGCTGCGATAGGCTGAATCTCCCCAGAGTTTTTTGTCTTCTTCCGTGGCATTTGCAGACGGAGACGTCACGATATCCGCCAATTTCTGGCTGTCGTGCACGCTCGCGGGGGTGGTTTCACCTTTACGAATCAGCTTGTATTTTGCGTCAACGCCCGTGTGATTTTTATAGCCGTGATAGCTGACATCACCCTTCTTGGTGAAGGTTGCGTCGTTGTCAATTTGACGAGCCTGAGCCTCGGTAAGTGGCACTTCTTCTCGCAACTGTTTCTTGTGTGTGCCCGTCGGCTGACGGGTCGGCACAAACGTCGCATCGACAATCTGACCGCCCTTCGCCTCGAACCACGTGAAGATTTTCTCATGCAATCCACTATGCAGAACACGCTCGCGCCACAGCCAAATCGTCCGCGCATCCGGCGATTTTTCATTCACGCCAAGACCCAGAAAACGCTTGAAGCTCAGGCGGTCGTTGATCAGAAATTCCGCTCTCTCATCGGCCAGATTATTGTACGCCTGCAAAATTAAAATCTTCGCCATCATCAGGCCGGGTAACGGTTTGCGCCCACCCTTGCCACCGTTGCCGTCGCGCTCAAATACAATGCCGTGCATCAGTGTTTCCAACCCGCTCCAATCCACCACCGCATCCAGCTTCACCAGCGGATCACCCGCCTTGTCCAGACGCGCATAGCAATCCTCAATCTCAAAAAATCCCGCCTGTTTCATCCAAACCTCCAGCAAGTTGATGGATTTACCCATAGCACAAAATACCAGAGTTAATAGTGATGCCCTTTATAAGTACTCACCGTTAACCCACTGAGAAGGGGTGGATTGTAAAAAATATGTAGTACCAATTCACTTTCTATCGAGTATCGCAGAAAGTGAATTGACAAGCGCGACCGTGCGCCGCGCCTCACGGTGCGTAACCGCGATCAATACTTCATTGATCGTGAAATGGTATAAGAATACGATTGCAATTTGCAAAAGGTGGTTTAGAAATTCCATAAGGAAAGCTTCATGGACACAGAATTATGAAGACGATTTTTTCCCTTTTTCTTTCTATTAGCCTGATATTCATAGGCGCTGGCCCGGTTGCGGCGCAGGAGGAGCGGGAGTCCTACCCACATCTCGTCAGCGAAACCAATGCGAAAGTCATTTGCCGTCTGAAACCGGAGGAAGCCGCATGGTTACAGGCGCAGATAGAGGAAGGAAAAATACGACTGGCCAGACAAAAAGATATTCAGGCATGGGAGCGGTTAGCCAGAGAAAAGAAACGCCCTGTTCATGACCTTATCCTCGATTGCAAGCGTACGTTTGTGATCCTGAAGCCAATGGATTTGCCACTTGAAATTTCTCCGGACATTTCATTGACCGGTGAGGTTACTTTTATTCTCGCTTCCGGTGTGCCGTTTCCTTATACGCAAGCTTCATCTCCCATTTATGATTTGAATACCGGCGGCTGGTATCAGGGCGGCTCCTATGATGACGGTGAGCAACAGGATACGGGGAGGTTTCCGACTGCTCCTGATAAGCCGTATTACCCGATGAAGGAAAAGGTTGCGGTTACATATAAAGACGCCTATCCGCATCTGAGTACGATTAAAGGGGGATCCCCCAAAATCTGCCAATTAGACTCCAAGGCTGCGGCATGGCTTGAAGCAAGAATACAAGAGGGAGGCATGCGGTTGGCTACAAAGAAGGATATTAAGGAATGGGAAAAACAATCAACTGTAATCTTTCCGCAACTAAACAGGGATTATACAAATTGCGGTAGAGTTTTTACTATCCTTAAACCCATGACGCTTCCCAAAGCGATGATGCCTTCAAACCGGCCCTTACCTTTAAAGATTACTTTCATGGTGGATAAAGGTGTTCCCTTTCCGCAAGTTGAGTCTTCTTCACACGTTTATGACATTGAAACCGGGGGGATGTATATGGGGGGCTATTATTACTTACGTTCATATGATCAGAGCGTAGGAATCTTTCCAAGATACGATCCAAAAATATATAATTAACATTAATTGGGAGTTTATCATCATGCAGGGAACAACGATTGATTTGTTAATAGGCGCTATAGATCAAATCAAATTGGTTAACCCAAGTGTAGCAGCTGATTTAACTAACCTCATACCTAAAATTACGAAAATAGAAAACCAGTATCATAAAGTTGAACAACGCGTTCTTAGTCTTAATTCCACAGATCCTGCCGTGCTGAGTGGAGATCAGACGCTCATTGATTTAAATGAAGACCTGAGAAATGATGTTGATGCGCTATTTACGTTGCTGTCGTCACCCATAAAACTTTACGAAGTGATTGGGGCAGTTAAATTTGTCAGTCTGCTAAACCCGTCAAAGCTTGTCTCCATTACATCGAGAGAGATTGCCATGGAAGGGGGGCAGCAGGGCTTGGAAACCGCGCTGCAGGCTTTTCTTAGCAATGCCTGGGAGGTTATTCTCTTAAACGAACTCCCCCCCTACGAACAGGGCACGAACGGTGCTGAGGTATTTATCGGCAATATAAACGGCGGAACGGTCGAGCTTTTGGGAGGCAATGACGTCTTCATTCCCAATGACACCAATGATGCTTATGATGTGAAGGGCGGCAGCGGCGATGATGTGATTTTAGGGGGCACATCCAACGGCGGTTCCCTGAGCGGCGATCACTCCCATAGTTCCGTGCAGGGCGGCAATGATACGATTATCGCATCGAACGGCGTGTTGCAAATATCCGGCAATGCCGGAGATGACTGGTTGCAGGTGGAGGGAGAGGGAACGAACGCCCTTAAAGGCAATGACGGTTCCGATACCATCATCGGCGGGGCGTATAAAGATAAATTATACGGAACGGATTTACCCTTAAACGCCAGCAATATTGCGAATGCACCGGCAAGCGATACAAACTACATTATCGGGCGTGGCGGTGGCGATGTGATTGATGGAGGCATTGGAAATGATTATCTGGTTGGCGATCACTTTGATGACATGCTGTTATCTGGTGAGAGGGCGATTTTCGATGTTTTCCGTTCCGCGGTTGAAGATAAGATAGAAACTTCGGGAGGCGCGGGAAACGATACGATCACCGGTTACGGGGGTGACGATGTGATAGCGGGTGGCGGCGGGAACGACCTTATCTACGGAGATGATCGTACAGGAGCGGCGGTTAGTTTCGGCTATGGCGACGATATACTTTACGGGGACGGCGGAAATGATACGCTGGTCGGCGGGAAAGGGCTGGACAGGCTATTTGGCGGGGTGGGCAAGAACGTGCTCTATGCCGATAAAGAGCAGGAAGATTCCGGCGGCGATGGGCAGGTGGATTTTGCCTATGTTGACGAAGACGATGTGGTTTTTGGCGATGGAGATGTATTCTGGGCCTCGCAGCAAAACCATCCGTTTACAGCCGCTTACTATTAACCTCCTGAGAAGGGGTAACTTGTAAAAATTGTGTAAAAATCCTGTTGCAATTTGTGAACGGTGTTATAGAAGTTTAAGGATGCTTGTCGGATGAGGAATGCAATGAAATCGGCCTTAACAGTTTTGGTGGTTGGGGTTTTGCTGCTCTCACCTCACAATGGATACTCATGTGGTTGTCTGAAGAAACCTACCTTTAAAGAGGCCTTTGACCAATCTGATTTTGTTTTTATTGGAAGAGTTGAAGGGAAAATTCCACTTTTTACGGATTATAAAACAAAAAAAACCTCTTATGCAAAGCCGAGTGATCCTGAAAAAGAACCCAACCTTTACGAATACAAGTTTGAAGCTATTCACGTTTTTAAAGGGGAATATATAAACGGTCTTCTTTTTAAAAGTGATGGGCCTGGCTCAAGTTGCTATTACAAGTTGGATAATAATGTCAATTACTTGGTTTATGCCACTAAATCAGAAGCAACCGAATTCATATGGATTCAAACTTGTGGCCTTACAAAAGAAGTAAATGGCTCACAAATAAATTTGGTTAATGAAATACTTACCCTTCAAAACCTAAAGGAAAAGAAATGACTGTTACTCTAAGTGAAAACCCCTTAATTAATCTTGTTCTTCACGAAGGTTTGTATTCTTTAACCGGGTCTACTAATACCCAAGGGTCTGCGAGTTACACGTTTAATCCAAGCAAAAGTTTTCGTAGCGAAACAGCGGAACTTAATAATCAAAAAGCGCAAATCATGACTGGCGCTCAGCAAACTGCCATCGTGGCAGCAATGCAAACATGGAAAAATATCGCCAAAATATCTTTCAATATAGACAATGACGCTCCTGACATAGTTTATTCACAAATAGGATATGTGCCAGGCAATTTAAGTGCAGGCGGACGCACTTATGTAGATCAGCCAAATGATAAAGCCACAAATGTAGATGTGTTCCTTAAAATAGGGCAAGCGGGCTACCAACCTGGTGAAGCTGGGTATTATTTATCAATTCACGAAATTGGGCATGCGCTGGGCCTTGGTCATCCGGGTGTGGATGGGTTTGACCCGGCCTACGATCACAGCCAAAGCATCATGTCTTACAATGCGTATCGGGGTCTTCTGGCTGCGACGCCGATGATATACGATGTGGCGGCGGCTCAGTATCTTTACGGGGAGAATGATTCTTACAACTCCGGAGATACGACTTATTCCCTAACCGGCGGCAATAAAGCGTGGGCGATCTGGGACGCCGGAGGGGCGGATGTGCTTGATGCCAGCGGGCTTTCCGGCGGCAATATCAAGGATGTGTTACTGGATTTACGCGGCGGAATTGACGAGGATGGGAAGCCAAGGCTATCGCTTGTAGGCAGTCAGGCCGGAGGGAAATTTTATCAGGTAAACGAGGCAATCGGCATTGCTCTTGATCCCGATAAAGACTGGGAAGAAGCGATACATATCGAGAAAGCGATCGGCGGGGATGGGAATGACCTGCTGATTGCGGGGTATGTGGATAACATCCTCGTAGGCGGCAAGGGCAAGGATACGCTGGTCGGCGGGGTGGGCAAGAACGTGCTCTATGCCGATAAGGAGCAGGAAGATTCCGGCGGTGATGGGCAGGTGGATTTCGCCTATGTTGACGAAGACGATGTGGTTTTTGGCGATGCGGATGTGGATGTGCTGGCGGCATATCAGGGGGTTGGCAGGCTGGTCAACGGGGAAGAAGAGTATATTTTAGGCTCAGGCAGCCGCGCTACGTTGCATGGCGGCGGGGGGGGCGACCATTTCGGCGTATTTGCCTGGGCGGAAATCAAAGATGTTGAGCGCAACGATTACGTTTACGTCAATAATTTCGCATTGACCGGGGGACAGAAGGAACTGGGTTTCGATGCGCCGGTGGCATGGAATTACTGGGGGCATGGTTATCAGGTCTGGGGCGGCGACATCAATGCCGAGGAAGGCGCGACGCTGGTTGCCAAGTGGCTGTGGGACGACGATCAGGTCGCCTTTATCAAGGACTATACCCGCCCCTATCTGCAACAGGGCGATGCGCATATCGAGATTTACGAACTGGCGTTGGGAGAGCAAACCCGTCTTTGGGATTTGCTGAAAGCGACGCAGGCGATGTTCGGCAATGATGCCTTTGATCCGCTGGTGCTCGATCTTGACGGGGACGGTCTGGAACTGGGCAACCGGCAGAATCAGGGCGTCTACTTCGACATGGATAATGACGGGTTCGCGGAGCGCACGAGCTGGGTCAAACCGGATGACGGGCTGCTGGTGCGGGATTTAAACGGCAACGGCAAGGTGGATCATATCGGCGAGTTATTCGGCAATGCGACCGGCTCGGGTTTCTCGCATTTGGTCTCCTATGACACGACCGGCAACGGGATTGTCAGTGGCTCCGAACTGAGCGGCCTGAAAATCTGGCGCGATACGGATACTGACGGCATCACCGACAGCGGCGAATTGCTGACGCTTTCCTCACTCGGCATCACGGCGATCCGCTTAAACGGCGCGGCATCCGGGACGGTGCAAAACGGGAATGTGATCGTGGCGCAGACCACTTTCACTATCAACGGCCAAACGCGAACCATCGCCGATATCGGCTTCGACGTGAACCAGTACGAGAGCGTCTACAGGGGCGCGACCGTTGCCAGCGCGGCGGCGAAAGCGTTGCCCTATCTGCCGGGGCATGGCAGCGCCGCCGATCTGCATATCGCCATGACGCAGGATGCCACGCTGCTGAATCTGGTGACTTCACTGAAGAATATGGGCATAGCGCATCCCGATACGTTTACCGATGAGGTGGAGGCGATTATCTACCGCTGGACGGGCACGCAATCAGTCGGCACGACGAGCCGGGGGCCGAATTTCGACGGACGCAAGCTGGCGGCGCTGGAGAAATTCTCCGGGGAGCCGCTCAGCGGCAATCCGACTACCGGGCAAGCCGCCGAACTACAGGCATTGTGGAATAACACCGTGCTGACCTACCGCACGCTGCTGCTGACGCAGGGGCCGTTTAAATCTCTCTATGGCGATCTGACATACGTGAAGGAAAAAGGCGGGTTCGAGACAGGAGCCGTACAGCTTCGCGGCGTACTGGATGCCATCTTCGACAACATGCCGACTACCGCGTCCGCCGCCACGACCTATTGGGCCAGTCACGCCGCACTGCTCAACGATTTGAAGGATTTTGTCGAGCGCATCGTGCCTTCGGAAACCAATTTCATCGGTCAGCCGGGCGGCGATTACGAAGTTATCGGCATGGGTGATTATCATCTGCTGACCGATGTCGTCGAGGCGGCATCCGGGCGCACCCTGCCCCTTACACTGGCGCAACTGGTGGACGATATCCGCTCGGATGCGACCGGTTCGCCCGTGGCAACCACCATCGCTTCACAGAATTCCAAACTTGTCACCGGCACGGCGAATGACGATTATATTATTGACACCGGAGCGAATAACACGCTCTCC
>JAKFYP010000037.1 GCA_021730835.1 Alphaproteobacteria bacterium | reverse complement strand
GATATGCACCGGCGCGGCGGGCTGAATATCACGAAAGGCCAGCGCCGACTCATCCTCAAAGACTTTGTCGCAGGGAATCTCCCCGCGCAGGATTTTGGCGAAAATATTGTTTGGGTCGTAACGGGTCATTGGTTGCTGGTCGCTGGTCGCTGGCTTAAAAGCAACCCATGTGATTTACAGACATGCTGATTGAGTTTGTGCGTAAATATAAACTTAAACGCTATATCACACCATTCCGTATATCGTATCGGAATTATAGGTAGCCGCCAGCACGGGATTGCCGTTTCCATCCCCGTTCGGAGCCAACTCAAACCGGATGTCCATTACAGACAGCCCTTCAACCTGAAAACCAGAAATTGCTGAATCAGCATAAGACAGGAATTGCGAGAGGGTAACCGGAGATATTTCCAGTGTCTGGTAGACAGAATACCCTTCAAAAATGAAATTGAAAAACGGATCCGCCGCCAGCGTTTCATGTGAATTACCTACCACCTGCACAATCGCTTCGGAAAAATCAAATACTGCCTGCTGATCGAAAAAAACCTGTGCGTTTTTGCCATTCAGTCCAAATACACCGGCATTGTCGTTATTTAATCCTAAACTTGCAACCGCGTAGCCCACATCCACCTCCACCTCAAAAAAATGATATCCTGAGAACCATGGTCTCATCCTTTTATAGGGATATATGTTTTAAACTCATCTGTCAAATCTATTGCCAATCGGTCGCTCTAATGAATGGCCCTCACTGCATCTGTGACAAAATTACATATTCGGATAATTCGGGCCGCTGCCGCCCTCGGGCGTTACCCAGACGATATTCTGCGTCGGATCCTTGATGTCGCAGGTCTTGCAATGCACGCAATTGGCCGCGTTGATTTGCAGCCGCTCACCGCCGCCTTCCGTCACGAACTCATAGACTCCGGCCGGGCAATAACGCGCTTCCGGCCCCGCATATTCCGGCAGGTTGATTTCCACCGGCACTTTCGGGTCTTTTAGCGTCAGATGATCGGGCTGATCTTCGTCGTGGCTGGTATTGGCAAGGTAGACCGAGGAGGTGCGGTCGAAGGTAATCACCCCGTCCGGCGCAGGGTATTCCGGCTTGCGGCAGGATTTGGTTTTTTTCAGTTGCGTGTGATCGGCGCGGTTGCGAAACGTCCACCATCCCTTACCACGCAGGATGAAGCTTTCCACCGCAGCGTAAAACATCCCGATCAGTAATCCATAATGAAAGGCCGGGCGGATATTGCGCGCCGCATAGAGTTCATCGTAGAGCCATGAGTTCATGATAGCCTGCTCGTAGCTATCGAGTGTCGCAGCGGGTGCATCAAGCGCCGCGAAAACCGATTCCGCCGCCAGCATGCCGGATTTCATCGCCGTATGCGTGCCCTTGATTTTGGCGACATTGAGGAACCCGGCGGCATCGCCGGTCAGCACGCCGCCCGGAAAGGACAGTTTGGGGACGGATTGCAGCCCGCCCTCACTCAATGCCCGCGCTCCGTAGGCAATCCGCCTGCCGCCTTCAAGCAGCGGGCGAATCTGCGGATGGGTTTTGAATTTCTGAAACTCCAGATACGGATCGAGGTAAGGGTTGCTGTAATCCAGCCCGACGATAAAGCCGATGGATAGCTGGTTGTTCTCGGCGTGATAGACGAATGAGCCGCCGTATGTATCCACATTGAGCGGCCAGCCGATCGTGTGCATTACCTCGCCTTGGCGGTGCTTCTCCGGGGTGATTTCCCACAGCTCCTTGATGCCGATACCGTAGGTCTGCGGATCGCAATCCTTGCACAGATCGAACATATCCGTCAGCTTGCGGGCCAGCGAACCCCGGCAACCCTCGGCGAAAATGGTGTATTTCGCCCTCAGCTCCATGCCCGGCTGATAGGATGGCTTGCGCCTGCCGTCTTTGCTGATCCCGAACGCCCCGGTAACAATACCCCTGACTATGCCGCCTTCAATAATCGCCTCCGCCGCCGGGAAGCCGGGGAATATCTGCACCCCGAGCGCTTCGGCCTGTTTTCCCAGCCAGCGGCAGAAATTGCCAAGCGAGATGATGTAATTGCCCTCGTTGCGCATTGCAGGAGGGACAGGCAATTTTATCGACCCACGAGAGCCGAGCAACAGAAACCGGTCTTTGCTGACCGGCACATGCAGCGGCGCTTCACGCTCCCTCCAGTCGGGCAGCAATTCGTTGAGCGCTTTCGGCTCCAGCGCCGCACCCGAGAGGATATGCACCCCGACTTCCGAGCCTTTTTCCACCACGCAGATATTGAGCGTTTTCCCTGCCGCCTGCGCCAGTTGCGCCAGCCGTATCGCCGCCGATAAGCCCGATGGCCCAGCCCCGACGATCACCACGTCGCATTCCATGACTTCGCGTGTTTCTGCCTGCATGGCCTCGCTCATGTTCCGAACTCCGGTTGCCAGTTGGATCAAACCTGTTAAGTTACGTCACAAAGCTTATTGCAGCCATCGCAGGAACGCAACCATGCAGCCACAGCAAGTCCGTCAGTTACTCGAATGGTATCATCTCAGCGGCGTCACTGAAGCCACTCTGCCCGCGCCCGTTAACCGCCTGCACGCCCCGCGCCCGGTTGCGCCCGCCCCGCAGGCCGCAATTCGCAGGCCCGCGCCTCCGCCGATGAACCATAAGGTTGATCCGGCGCTGACAGCCTCTCCCGCCGCCGCTGCCGCCAAAGCCCGTGAACTGGCTGAGGCATGCGAAACGCCGGAGGCATTGCGGCAGGCGGTGATGGCGTTTGAGGGTTGCGCCCTGAAAAAAACCGCGATGAATACCGTCTTTGCCGATGGCAACCCCGCCGCGGATGTCATGCTGATCGGCGAAGCTCCCGGGGCTGAGGAAGACCGGCAGGGCATCCCGTTTTGCGGGCCGAGCGGGCAATTGCTCGATAAGATGTTCGCCGCTATCGGCCTCACCCGCGAGACATTTTATATCTCTAATACTCTGTTCTGGCGTCCCCCCGGCAACCGCCCGCCGACGCCGGAAGAACTGGCCGCTTGCCGCCCGTTCGTCGAAAAACATATCGCCCTGATAAAACCCCGCCTGCTGGTGCTGGTCGGCGGCACGGCGATTAAATCGCTGCTTGATACCCAACAGGGCATCACCCGCATGCGCGGCGGGCGGTATCGCTATCATAACGCCTGGCTGACCGCGCCCATCGAAACCCGGGTGATTTTTCACCCTTCCTACCTGCTACGTCAGCCGTTACATAAAAGACTGGCCTGGCACGATCTGCTCGATATTGAGGCTTTTCTTGCTGTGGATAAATAAGGAACGAAAACCATATATAGTTGCATTTAAATTCAGAAACACCATATATAGTGGCAAGAATTAAAATTTGTCTTCAATACTTGATAAATGCCAACCGGCACACTATATCCTTTTTCGATATAAAAATATGCTGGCAAGCAACCACAGATCGCGCAAACGCCTCTTCTTCGCCCCGTTTTCCGGTAAGCATGAAGCAAGAATGCAACAAAGCGCCGCCATATTTGGCCTGCTGATTACAGGAGCATGGGTCGCCCTGCATCCGGTCGGTGGCCACAAGTTGCCGGGTTATTCAGCTATTGCGACTCCCCTTCCCGCCAAAACCGTTGCTCCCGTCCTGCCGAAGCATTTTGGCGAAACGCCCGCCGGGCAACTGGCGCTGAAGCTGTGGCCCCGGGAGACACTGGCGCTGTATCGCCAGATTTTCGAGCTACAGGGTGAGGCACGCTGGCAGGAAGCCGACCGCCTGATTGCCGGGCTGAACGACCCGTTGCTCTTCAGCTATGTGCTGGCCGAGCGCTATCGTCACCCGCGCTACGTGCCCAACGTGCAGGAGTTGACCGACTGGCTGGAGCGATTTTCCTCCTCGCCGCAAGCGCCTGCAATCTATGACCGGCTAGCGGAACTCTATCCGAGGCAGGCGAAAAACGTTCCGGCTCCTGTTACCCGCAAGCACCCGCATCGCTATCATGGTCTGGCCTATCCGGCCCATGTCATCGCCGCCTCGGAACGCGCCAACTGGAAACAGGCATTCACTAATTTTCACGATGGAAAATATACCGTTGCGCAAGGGCAGGCGGAGCGGATTCTTGCCCGTTCCGGCGTGCATAGCCCCTCAGCACACTGGCTGGCGGGCCTGAGTGCCTGGATGCGTCAGGATTACCCTGCCGCCGCACAGCATTTCTCACGGCAGGCCCGCACGGCTTCCGGCCTGCCCGCCGAGCACAGCGCCGCTGCGGCATTCTGGGCCTATCGCAGCTATACCGTGATGGGCAACCGCAAGGAAGCGTCGCGCTACCTGACGCTGACCGCCAACTACCCCTACAGTTTCTACGGCATGCTGGCCAATAACCTGCTGGGCCGCCATGTCCCGGTTCCGACCGCCGCCGCTACGCCGGTTTCCGCCGACGAGTTGGTATCGGTTCCGGTTGCCAGACGCGTCGTCTTGCTCAAGGCACTGGGCAAGGACATATCGGCGGCGGAAGAGGTGCGTCAGGCTTTCCTGCCCGCCACCAGAGCCGAGCGCATGCAACTGGCCCGCCTGACCCGCCAGATCGGCTTGAATGCGGTACGGCTACCGCTTGAGCAATTACTGGACGACCCGGCCCAAAGCGATGCCGTGATGGAAGAATACCCGATGCCGGAATGGACGACATCGCTCAACCGCAACACCAACGTACCGCTGGTGCTGGCTATCGTGCGGCAGGAGTCGGGCTTCGACCCGCAGGCAGGCTCGCATCGTGGGGCGAAAGGGCTGATGCAGATCATGCCGACGACAGCGCGTTATGTTGTGCGCAACGGCGGGCTGGACGTGAAAGTCGCCTCGGCGGATAACAGTATTCCCAAAAGTATAACCGGACTGAGCTACAATCTGCTCGACGCGGATTTCAACCTGAAAATCGGTCAGGCCTACCTCAATCATTTGAGCGAGCAGAGTAATATCGGCTCCAACCTCGTCTATCTGCTGGCCGCCTATAATGCCGGGCCGGGAAATGTCCAGCGCTGGCAGGAGCGCCTGAGCACAACCGATCCGCTGCTGTTTATCGAGACCGTTCCCTATGCTGAGACCCGCCGTTACATCCGGCAGGTGATGAAAAGCTACTGGGTTTACCAGCGCATGTTCAGCGGCAGCAACCCGGCGCTGGCCCATCTCGCCCGGCAGGAATGGCCGAAAGTGTAGTTATATAGCCATTCCACTTTATAATTTCCTGTAAAATCGGAATGACTATGGCTTGCAACGCAAGCCCGCCGCTTATGCGGCGTAACCTACTCTTTTTTCGAGGGTATTAAGTAAATAATGATGCAATATCTATCGCTGTGTGGTAGGGTTGATGCGGCTCAACTCACCCACGGAGGAAGTCATGGATTGCCCGAAATGTTCATCGAAAACCAAGGTAAAGTGCGGATTTGTGAAAGATGTGCAGCGCTATAAGTGCAAGGATTGCGGCTGTCAGTATACGCGTCAAACCCACCGTGGCAGGGCGCGGGAGCCTATCGCCAGATTTCCCGCTACGGGAAAGAAGTGAGGGTGTAATGTACTTTAAATCACTCTCGAAGGGAGTTTGAGTGCCTCATTTTTACATAGCAGCTAAAGCCATCTGCTTTTGACAGTATGAGCGATATTGTCTAGCGTTGGCATCAAGTTCGCTTTGCTGATGCCCTCGCGGTAAATGAAAGTTCTTAACTCAGGCATCTGTTCGCCCTTTAGGATGATCTTTTTTAAGAAGACAGGGCAATCATCCGGGCGTTCAAATCGCCGGATGATTTCGTCCGCGCCAAGCCATTTTTTATGCTCCTTGTCATACTCCCCGGCCACCCATGTAAACACGCCCATTTGTGACTTCTGAATCGCTGCTTCATAAAATCTGCGCCTCCTTATTGCAGGTTAGCAGACTCTCCCAATTTCTGGACTAAATTGCGGGGCGCAGGTCAACAGCAATAACTTATGGCACTTCAGGATAAATAATTGAGAGAAGATAACCAATTCAACATCTTGTTAAGTCATGGGGCACTTTTTGATGTTTCCTCTTTCTTTGCCTCATTTGGTTTCAGCAGAGATGGATATGAAGATAGGTCCTGTATTTTGTCCCATGTGATAAATGAAACTGTGCTGTGGTGAGTGTCACGGAAAATAAGCCCCTTCTCAATAGAGCGCATAATCACAATATGCTCCCGCACACCAGAGGACGTTTGAAGATTGTATAAATCTTTCTTATCCTGTTCCTTCTGGTATTTTGCAGACAGTGCCTGTTGTGCTTCTATTTTTCCTGTAATTACTGGGATTAGTATTAACGAGCAAAGCAGCAAAAACCTCACAAACCAATGCCCTAATTTTCCAGCTCCATAGGCAATAATGAACACTGACAGAAGGCTCACTGTTATTAGTTTGAGATAATTGTGAACTTCACGTCCAAAGCCTAATTCTGCAATCAAAGATTTTGCGTATGGATAAGCCTCCCACTGCAATAGATAGTAAATGGGACCAATAAGTAAGATTATACATAGAATTTCTATGCATACCAAAACCACCTTAACCCACTTTTTAGAAGAAATAATTTTAAGGAGTCGCTTTAGATTGGCTCTCTTTCTAAGAAATGTTCCTAGTTTGCCTTGGATTATTCCTTGGAAAGCATCCTGAATCCTAAAAAAGTAATGCCAAATTATTGTGGGTAATAATGCAAGGGGAGTATATGCCAGCCAACCAAGCGCGGCATTGATATGGTCATTTACGGTTAGAAGGTTGAAATACTCCGGCGCAATGATTTGGAAATATGCAAGATTATAAAGGACTGAGATGACAACAAGCAGAGATGATGCCAGCAAGACTATTTGTGATGCGTTCTTGAGAACTACGTTTTCAGGCTTTTCAGAATGAGAGTCTTTCTCTTCTACGGCTTTAGACTCCATAATGTTCTACCCCAACGTATGTCCCAAGAAGTCCCGCACTTCAAAGAGATTGAGGTTATGCTCTTTATAGTCC
>JAKFYP010000203.1 GCA_021730835.1 Alphaproteobacteria bacterium | reverse complement strand
TCATCTCCGTCAATTGCTTCGAAAAAACTGAGGTAATCCGCCTGTTTGAGAAAACTCTTCCCCAAACCATCACGCCGCAAAACTATAATCAATTGAATTTATTCGATTAAACGTTGGGACACTAGTGAATTAGAAGATGTTTTTTAGCCAATTCATGAGTTCAAGGGAAACGGAATAGCTTACATCAATCAAACAGGCTATACTTCCACTCTGACATACCTGCTTCGATGAAACAGCCCCAAAACTTAACCGGGGAACAGAAAGGGCAGTGACGCCTTAACCGCCTTAACTCCGGCAATCAGGATGGCAGTGGTAACGCCAATGCCTGCCATACCCACCAGCATCCCGGCAGCAATGATCAACCCGTCGCGGCTGAGTAACCCGAGCGCCATAATCATGATCCCAAGCCCCGGCAGGAAATTCGTACCAGGCAGCGGAATGGCGATACTGAGGGAAAAAATCAGCCATAACAACCCGATCACCCGCTCGCCGGTTTGCGAACTGGCGAAAGGATAGCGCGGTTTGAGCACTTTCTCGATTTTTTTCAGGCGAGGAGCGGCGAGCGCGACCATTTTGGAAAGCGTTTCGCGCCGGATGGTGCGGCGCTTGAGCCAGCGCGGCAACCAGGGAGCATCCCAGCCGATCAACATCTGGACGGAAAAGAAAATCAACGGCAGAGAAAGAATGGTAGAAACGCCCGGCGGCACAGGAATCGGCACGCAGTTGGGCAATACCAGCAATAACATAATGATGGCAAACCCCCGTTCATGCAGCGCATGCACCAGTTCACCCAGAGAAATCCGATCAGTCGTGTAGCGGCTGACCGCCCGCTCCAGCACGTCGGATGCCGCCATTTTCCTGCGGGGCAACAAACGACGCTTCACCTTCTTTTTCATAGGGCGGTTATACCCAATTTTGAATAAAAGTCCATCACAACCACGCGCTCATAGCGGCAACAATCAGTATCAGCAAACCGCAGGAGGCCCCATAAAGCCAGCGGGCGCGACGCAGATCGGCAAGGGAAGGTTTCAGGCTGCCATATTCAAGCCACGGCTCTCTGATGCCCAGCCCGCCCAAACGGCGTGGGCCGCCAAGCGTGACGCCGAGCGCCCCGGCGGCGGCGGCCAGCGGCGGGCCGTCCTTGGCCGGGATGAACCCGCCTGACGACGCGGCCAGCGCCTTCATGGCGTGCAAGGGTTTTCCGGCGGGCACGAAAGCCGCCGCCAGCACCAGCAGCAGCCCGCCAAGGCGTGAGGGTATCAGTTGCGCCAGCGCGTCCAGCCGGGTCGCCGCCATGCCGAAGGGCCGGAATGCCTCGCCCCGGCGGGCGGCATAAGCCGCCAGCGAGGAAAGTACGGCGGCGCAGAATGCACCGGGCAGGCCAAGCAGGATATACCAGAAGACCAGCCCGGTCAGCCGGTCGGAAAAATGCAGGGCCAGGTGCTCGATCATCGAGCGGATGACACCGTGCTTATCCGTTGCTTCACTGTCACGGCGCATGGATACGCCATAAACAGAGGCCGCTTCCTGCTCCTTGCCGTCCCTGAGGGCGCGCACGACCTGTCCGGCATGCTCCAGCGGCGGGCGCAGTTGCAGCAACAGGGCGAGAAGGATGATTTCCGGCAGGCCGTACCACGGCCCCAGCGCCCTGAGCGAAGAGATGCCAAGACCGGCGGCAATCGCCAGTATCAAGGCCACCAGCGCCACCACGACACCGCGCATTCGCCGTGTCGCCGCGCTGCGATGCGTGCGGTTGAGCTTGCGGCCCAGAAAATCGAGCATTCCGGCGATACTCCTGCCGGGGCGATCAAGCAGCAGGAAATGATACAGCCAGCCCGGCCCGCCCAGCAGGGCGCTGGCCATCAGCGCCAGTGTCGCCACGAACATCCGGTCAGAAAAGGTATGCGCCGCTAAGTCCATGTGCTTCAGGCCGTTTTCCAAAAAAGGCAAGACTCACCCAGTTTTTCCAAAAAATCAATATTTTCTTCTTGGCTTTCGGGCACGACCTGCGCGTTGGCGGTTGCATTTTTACCCTGATCGCGTATGGATCGGGCATGAATCCGATGCACCTGCATTTTCTGCGGCACGCCTTTGCGCTGGCAAAGCGCGTCGAAGGACGTACCCTGCCCAACCCGGCGGTCGGTTGCGTGCTGGTCAGGCAGGGGCGGGTTATCGCCGCCGCGCATACCGGCTGCAATGGCCGCCCCCATGCCGAAACGCAAGCACTGGAGATGGCGGGCGGGCAGGCGGCGGGGGCGACGGCTTACGTTACGCTGGAGCCGTGCGCCCATGATGGCCGGACGCCCTCTTGCGCCGCCGCCCTGATTCATGCCGCAATCGGCGAGGTCGTCATCGCCTGCCGCGACCCTGACCCCCGCACTAATGGGCAAGGCATCGCCATGCTGCGGGAAGCGGGCATTGCCGTGCGGGAAATACGTTGCGGTATGGAGGAGATATACCGGGGATTTTTCCGGCGTGTACGGGAAGGATTGCCCGAAATCAACCTGAAAATCGCCACTTCACTCGATGGTCATATCGCCTCGCACCGTGGTGAAAGCCAGTGGATCACCGGAGAGGCGGCACGGCATTACGGCCATATGCTGCGGGCGCGCCATGAGGCGATTATTACCGGCATCAGCACGGTTTTGGCCGACGATCCCCGGCTGGATTGCCGGATTGGCGGCATGGAGGATGCCTCGCCCATCCGGGTAGTGCTGGATCGTCGGCTGCGCCTGCCTGTCGAATCAGCGCTGGCGCAAACGGCCCGCGATATTCCGGTATGGCTATGCACTGCCGCCGGGGCGCTAAAAGCAGAGGAAGAGCGGGCGAAGGCGCTGATGCAGCACGGTGTGCGAATCATTGCCCCGGACGGCGACTTCCTGCCGCTGCCTGAAATTGCCCGGTTGCTGGCGACAGAAGGCGTCATGCGGGCGCTCGTCGAGGCGGGGCCGACCTTGACCACGCATGCGCTTGAGAGTGGCCTGTGGAATACGCTTTACTGGTTTCGTGCCCCCCTGCTGCTGGGAGCGGACGGGCATCCCGCCTTCCGCCTGAGCAACACGGCGCTCGCATCGGCGCCGCGCCTGCATGCGCAGCGTGTCAGAACGCTTGGCAAAGACCGGCTGGAAGTCTATCGTAACGGCCATAACGCAACGCAGGACTGAGTATGTTCACAGGCATTATCGGCCATATCGGTGAAATCGTTGAACTGGGCAAGGGTAAAACCCGCCGCCTGAAAATCGCCGGGCGTTTTAGCGTGGACGACATTCCGCCGGGCGCCTCCATTTCCTGCAATGGTATTTGCCTGACGGTCGTGCAAAAAGGGCATGGCGAGGAAAATTGGTTCTCAGTTGAAGCGTCACCCGAGACATTAAATACCACCACCGCCGGATTATGGAAAGAGAAAACCCTGCTGAATCTGGAGCGATCCTTGCGAATTGGCGATGAGTTGGGTGGACATTTCGTCACCGGCCATGTCGATGGCGTTGCCACGGTGGAGGACATATACGAAGACGAGGGTTGTTATGAAGTAACCCTCTCCGCACCAGAGAAACTCATGGGTTTTATTGCCCCAAAGGGTTCTGTTACCCTCGACGGAGTCTCTCTTACGGTAAACTCGATTATGGAAAATACATTTTCCATAATGTTAATTCCGCATACTCTGGCGGTCACGACGCTCAAGCATATTCAGCCCGGTGACACACTCAATCTGGAAGTGGATATGCTGGCGCGCTATCTGCACCGTTTTATGATGATACATGAACTGAATGCGGCGTAAAGTTTGTGCGTAAGCGCAAACTTAATCGGCTATCACTACAGAAGGAATTATGATGTCCCACGCCCAGTATCTTTCCCCCATTGAGGCGATTATCGAGGACGCCGGAGCCGGGAGGATGTGCGTCCTGATTGACGATGAGACCCGTGAAAATGAGGGTGATCTGGTCATCCCGGCCCAAATGGCCGATGCCGCTGCTATCAACTTCATGGCCACGCACGGGCGCGGACTCATCTGTCTGGCACTGGAACGCCAGCGCGTGGAGGTCCTGCAATTGCCGCTAATGGCCCGTCATAACCAGTCGCGGCATGAAACCGCCTTTACCGTTTCCATTGAGGCACGCGAAGGCGTGACAACCGGTATTTCCGCCTCCGACCGCGCCCGCACCATCGCCGTTGCCATTGATTCGGACAAAGGCCCTGCGGATATTGTCTCTCCCGGCCACGTTTTCCCGCTGGTCGCCCGCGATGGCGGCGTGCTGGTGCGGGCCGGTCACACTGAAGCGGCGGTAGACATCGCCCGGCTGGCCGGGCTGAACCCTGCCGGAGTGATCTGCGAAATTATGAAGGATGACGGCAGTATGGCCCGCCTGCCCGACCTTATCCCTTTTGCCGAAAAGCATGGGCTGAGAATCGGCACGATTGCCGATCTGATTGCCTGTCGCCGCCGCCGCGAGAAACTGGTTTCCTTGAGGTTGAAGGAAGGTTTTACAAGCGCTCACGGGGGATCGTTCATGCTGCATCACTACAAAAGCAATCTGCATGCCGGAGAGCATCTGGCGCTGGTGAAAGGCGACATCGCGGCAGGCGGCCCGGTGCTGGTGCGCATGCACGCCATTGACCTGCTGGCCGATACGCTGGGCGATGCTTCCAACCCCAAAACCGGCGAATTGCAGGCCGCCATGCAGCGCATTGCCGCTGAGGACAGGGGCGTCATCGTCGTGTTATCCACCTTTCAGCCCCACGAGGCGGGTGAAGACCGCACTCCGCTGCGCGATTACGGCATCGGGGCGCAAATCCTCCGCGACCTCGGCATCCGCGATATGGTGTTGCTGACCAACAGCCGCCGCGCCGTGCCGGGATTGGACGGCTACGGGCTGAATATCTCAGGATATGAGGCGCTCGCAGGCTGTTCACAAAAAAAGAGCGCTATCTGACGTTGCAGCGCACAAAAAACGATAGGATGTTAATCTTTTCTGGCGTATTCTAAAATGGGCTTGCACCTGTATGCCTGCGGATGCTCATGCGGCGTAAAGTCTCAGGCACTGTTGTTAAATTCGCTAACATGTGCCGAAAAGCTTGATTTTCGAGAACCGGAACGCAACGTACTGGAATGTACGTGAGCACCGGAAGCGCAGAAAATGATGCTTTGCAGGCCATGCTAGTAGAATTTAACAACAGCGCCTAATGACATGTGAATGTAACAGAAGCTTATGCAGCCCGTTAACGATAATAAAGCGACGGCGATAGCCGTGCCTCCCAAACCGACCGATAAGCTGATTGCCCGCTTGCGGGAATACGACAGCGATGTAGATGGCCCGCTGATTGAAAAAGCGTATGCGTTCGCCGAAAAAGCCCATGAGCCGCAAAAACGCGCTTCCGGCGAACCCTATATCACCCACCCGTTGCAGGTGGCCGAATACCTGACCGGATTGCGGCTGGATACCGCTTCAATCATCACCGCCCTGCTGCATGATACAGTCGAGGATACCAGCGCCACGCTCGATGAAATTCAAAAGCAGTTTGGCGAGGAAGTCGCCACGATGGTGGATGGCGTCACCAAGCTCAACCGGCTGGAGATCAAATCGGAAAGCTCCAAGCAGGCGGAGAATTTCCGCAAGCTGGTCGTCGCCATGTCGGAGGATATCCGCGTGCTGCTGATCAAGCTTTCCGACCGGCGGCATAATATGGAAACGCTGGAGCATATTAAATCCCGGGAGAAACGCCAGCGCATCGCTCGCGAAACGCTGGAAATCTATGCGGCGCTGGCCGAGCGTATCGGGATGCGCCAGCTCAAGGAAGATTTGCAGGATATGGCGTTTGCCGAACTCTATCCCGATGCGCGTGAGTCCATTATCAAGCGGCTGGCTTTTTTGCGTCGGGAAGGCAAGAACGAGGTACAGAAGGCGCTGGCTAAAATCCGCGAAATGATGACGGAAGGCGGCGTTGAGGGGGCGAAAGTCGCCGGTCGTGAGAAAAAACCTTATTCCATCTGGCGTAAGATGGAGTTGAAAAACGTCAGTTTCGAGCAACTCAGCGACATTATGGCGTTTCGCATCATCGTGCCCGACCTTGCCCGCTGCTATCAGGCGCTGGGCATTATTCACGCCCGGTTCCATACCATTCCTGGCCGTTTCAAGGATTATATCTCCACACCGAAATCCAACGGCTACCAGTCAATCCACACCGCCGTGATCGGCCCTAACCAGCAGCGCATCGAGATTCAGATCCGTAGTGAGGAAATGCACGATATCGCCGAATACGGGCTGGCGGCGCACTGGTCGTATAAGGATGGCGATAAGCACAGCCACGAGGGCAAGCGCTACCGCTGGGTGCGCGAATTGCTCGAGATCCTCGAGCGCACCGACGATCCCGAGGAGTTTTTGGAAAACACCAAGCTTGAGATGTATCACGATCAGGTGTTTTGCTTTACGCCCAAGGGGGATATTATCGCCCTGCCGCGTGGCTCGACACCGGTGGACTTTGCTTTCGCCGTGCATTCGGGCGTTGGTTTCGCCTGCGTCGGCGCCAAGGTTAACGGGCGCATCGTGCCGCTGAAAACCGCACTGAAAAATGGCGATCAGGTGGATATCATCACCTCCAAAAGCCAGACGCCTTCCCCGGCCTGGGAGCGGTTCGTCGTCACCGGCAAAGCCCGCTCGGAAATCCGTAAATTCGTGCGCGGCCAGCAGCGCGAGGAATATATCAATCTCGGCAAGGCCATTTTAGCCAAAACCTTCAAGCAGGAAGGCCATGAGCTAAAAGACAAGATGATCGAGGGTACGCTGGCATCGCTTGGCCGCAAGACGGTTGCCGATATCTACGCCGATGTCGGGGAAGGGCGCATTGGCCGCAATCAGGTGTTCGAGGCGGTGTTCGGCAATGCCCCCTCCGAAAACAAGCCGAAAAAATCCTTCAGCTTCTCGCTGCTGCGACGCAGCGTCGGTTCGGAGAAAGTCGCTATGCCGATCCGTGGCCTGATTCCCGGTATGGCCATCCATTTCGCCGGGTGCTGCCACCCGATACCCGGTGACAGTATCGTCGGAATCGTCACCACCGGCAAGGGTATCACCATCCATACGATGGATTGCGAAACGCT
>JAKFYP010000065.1 GCA_021730835.1 Alphaproteobacteria bacterium | reverse complement strand
GGGGAGGGCATGACGCAAACCGTGCGTGACCGGTTGCGTCATTGCCCGGATATGGAGCGGGCGCTGGGGCGGCTGCATATGCAGCGCGGCGGCCCCCGTGACATGCAGGCGATTGCACGCGGGCTGGAAGTGGCGACGCATCTGCACGGGGTGTTTTTGCATCTGGACGCGGCAAGCCTGCCGGAATATCTCGCGGCTATCGGGCGGCAGGCGGGCGAGCACCGGCGGATGGTTGAGGAGTTGAGCCGGGCGCTTCAGGATGAATTACCGATGCTGGCGCGGGACGGCGGATTCGTGCGGGCGGGCTACCATGCGGCACTGGATGAATTCCGTATGCTGCAAACCGAATCAAAACGCCTGATTGCGGCGTTACAGGCGCGGTATGCCGGTGAAACGGGGATTGCCACCCTCAAGATCAAGCCAAATAATGTGCTGGGTTATTATATCGAGATCACCCGCAAGCATGAGCACAAAGTGCCGGAAGGGTTTATTCACCGCCAGACCATGAAGGACGCGCTGCGCTACACGACGACCGAACTGGCCGAACTGGAGCAGAAGATCGGCGAGGCGGCGGATCGGGCGCTCAAGCTGGAGCTGGAGATATTCCAGACGTTATGCGAGCGTATCGGCGAATATGCGCCCCTGATTGTCAAGGCGGCGCGGGCGCTGGCGGCGCTCGATGTCTATGCGGCGCTGGCCGAGCTGGCATCCGTTCAGCGCTATGTGCGCCCGGTAGTGGATGACGGCATGGCGTTTTCCATTACCGGCGGGCGGCATCCGGTGGTCGAAAAGGCGATGGAGAAAACCGGGGAGCGCTTCATCGGCAATGCCTGCGCGCTCGGTGGAAAAGAGCGGCTCTGGCTGCTGACCGGGCCGAATATGGCTGGGAAATCCACCTTTTTGCGCCAGAATGCGCTGATTGCCGTGCTCGCGCAAATGGGCAGTTTCGTGCCTGCCGAATCCGCTCATATCGGTGTGGTGGATAAATTGTTTTCCCGCGTCGGCGCGGCGGATGACCTCGCACGCGGGCGCTCGACCTTCATGGTGGAAATGGTCGAAACCGCAACCATCCTCGCTCAGGCCGGTGAGCGCTCGCTGGTGATTTTAGACGAGATCGGGCGGGGGACGGCGACTTTTGACGGGCTGTCTATCGCCTGGGCGGTGGTTGAGCATCTGCATAACGCCATACGCTGCCGGGGGTTGTTCGCCACGCATTATCATGAACTGACGCATCTGGCGGAAACCCTGTCCTCGCTGGCCTGCTATACGGTACGGGTCAGGGAATGGCAGGGCAAGGTGGTGTTCCTGCATGAGGTGGCGGCGGGTACGGCGGATAAATCTTACGGGATCCATGTGGCAAGGCTGGCGGGCCTGCCTTCCGCCGTGCTCGGGCGCGCCCGGCAGGTGCTCAAAATCCTCGAGGATCAGGATAACAGCCCGGCCAGCGGCCTGACCGCCAGCGGCTTACCTTTGTTTTCCGGCAATAATGGGGTGGATTCACCGCGAATGGCGTTGCCTGAGCCGGAATTGCCCGAAGCGCTGCAACAGATAATGGTGCTGCTGGAGGGCTGCGATCCCGACCGTATGAGTCCCCGTGAGGCGCATGATTTGCTCTATAGGATAAAGGAAATGGCGGAAGTTGGATGATGGGGGGCAGTTTATTGTCATTCCAATTATTTTGGGAAATTGTTAAGTGAAATGACTATAACGGCTTATGCTACGCCGCCCCGGCGGCAGCGGCGACTTCGGCGGCGAAGTCGGTTTCTTCCTTCTCCACGCCTTCACCGAGATGGAAGCGCTCGAATGCTGTGATCTCCACTTTTCCGCCAACCTCTTTTTCCGCGTCCTTGAGGAATTCGCTGACTTTGGTCTTTCCGTCGATGACGAAAATCTGCTCCAGCAATACGACTTCCTCGTAATATTTACGAATGCGGCCTTCAACCATCTTCTCAGCGATTTCCACCGGTTTTCCTGATGCAATCGCCTGTTCTTTTAATACGTTGCGCTCACGCTCAAGGCTGGCGGCGTCCACCTGCTCGCGGTTAAGCGCCTCCGGGCGCGCCGCCGCGACATGCATGGCGACCTGCTTGCCGATTTCTTCGAGTTTTTGGGCGTTGCCAGCCGGTTTCAGGGCGACGAGCACACCGATTTTTCCCAGCCCCGGCGCAACGGCGCTGTGAATGTAGGAAGCAACGACGCCGCCTTTGCCTGCATCGAGGAAGGTCACGCGGCGCAGGTTCATGTTCTCGCCGATTGTGCCGATAGCTCCGGCAATTACCTCTTCGACTTTTTTGCCGGTTATCTCGCAGGTGGACGCTTTCAGGGCTTCGGCCTCGCCGATGCCTTTTTTCAGGGCCAGTGCGGCGATATTGGCGGCCAGTTCCTGAAACTGCTCATTGCGGGCGACGAAATCGGTCTCGGAATTCAGCTCGATCATCGCGCCTTTGCTACCTTCCGTGGCAATGGCAACCAGCCCCTCAGCGGCGGTGCGCCCGGATTTCTTGGCGGCGGCGGCCAGTCCCTTCTTGCGTAGCCAGTCCACGGCGGCTTCGATGTCGCCTCCGGCTTCGACCAGTGCTTTCTTGCAATCGAGCATGCCCGCGCCGGTTTTCTCACGCAGTTCCTTGATTTGCGATGCAGAGATTTCAGCCATTTTTTGCGCTCCTTACGATGCCTGTTTCACGTCGCCGCCGTCATCCGGGGCATCGCTTTTCGCTTCCCCTTCGATTTTCGCGGCAGATTTTTGCTTCTCCGCTTTTTCAGCGGCAGCTTTTGGCTCTTTTGCCTTGCCTTCAGTCTGTTTGCCGGAAGCTTTTTTCGCTATCTCGGCGCGAGCGGCTTTCTTGGTGGTGGATTTTACCTTATCTTCCGCCGGGGCCGCTGCCTCAGCCGGTTTTGCCTCGGCTTTCGGCTCCCTGAATTTTACTTCCTGCGGCTGGCGGGCCTGATGGTCCTGCGCCCCGTCGAGAATGGCTTTAGCCGCGAGTTCGCAGTAAAGCCGGATGGCCCGGGTCGCATCGTCATTGCCCGGAATCGGATAAGTGATGCCTTCGACAGAAGCGTTGGTATCGACAATCGCCACGATGGGAATGCCAAGCTTGATGCCCTCTTTAATCGCCAGTTCCTCCCGGTTGGTGTCAATGATGAACAGCAGGTCGGGCTGGCGGCCCATATCCTTGATCCCGCCCAGCGAGCGCTCCAGCTTTAGCCGCGAGCGGTCGAGGTTGAGCAGTTCCTTCTTGGTCAGCATGCTGGTTGATTCATCACCGGCAAGTTGGGCTTCCAGTGTCTTGAGGCGCTTGATCGAAGCCTGAATAGTATTCCAGTTGGTCAGCAACCCGCCAAGCCAGCGCTCGTTGATGTAAAACTGGCCGGATGCCTTCGCCGTATCGGCGATGATCTCGCTGGCCTGCCGTTTCGTGCCGACGAACAGGATGCGCCCGCCACGCGCCGCTGTTTCGCGCAGCGCATGCAAGGCGCGCTGGAGCATCGGCACGGTCTGGCCGAGGTCAATGATATGGGTATCGTTGCGAACTCCGTAAATGAACGGGGCCATATGCGGATTCCAGCGGCGGGTTTTATGACCGAAATGTACGCCCGCCTCAATCAGCTCGCGCATGGAAACATCAGGAAGTGCCATCGTAAATTACCTTTCTATTCCAGTTGATCCTCCACGGGCGTGATCGGTTTCCCGACACCGGAGCGAAGTCACTCTCATGACGCGCTGGCCCGTGTGTGTATTTCCCTCACAGGGAGGGGTGGGTAGCATTAACGCCGCATCTGTGGAAAAGCAAGTGTTTTTTGGGGGATTTGGGCGGATTTCAGGTTAGAAACCCTCACCGCCGCCGGTTTTTGACTTCTGGGAAAGGCCGCTTTGCATCTTGTCGAGGGTTTCTTTCTTGGTGATGCCGAGGCGCACGTTGGCCGGGTTGTCGGATTCGGAAATGGCGACTTTATCCTCGATTTCCCGGTTATAGTACATATCGAGCAGGGCCTGATCGAAAGTCTGCATGCCGAGATCGCGGTTTTTCTCCATAATATCCCGGATTTCCTTGATCTTGCTTTCCCTGATTAGTGAAGGAATCACCCCTTCGCTAAGCATAACTTCGATGGCCAGCGAGCGCCTGCCCTGATTATTATAAACCAGCCGTTGGGCCAGTATACCCCGCAGGTTGAGCGACAGGTTAAGCAATACCTGCGCATGCCGCTCATCGGGGAAAAAGTTGATAATGCGTTCCACTGCCTGACTGGCATTATTGGCGTGAATGGTGGCAAGGCATAAATGCCCGGTTTCCGAGAAGTTGATGGCGTGCTCCATCGCAACCATATCACGAATCTCACCGATGAGGATCACGTCGGGTTGCTGGCGCAGGGCGTTTTTGAGCGCGATAGAGAGGGAATGGGTATCAATGCCTATATCGCGCTGGGAAACAATACACTTTTCATGTTCGTGCACATATTCGATTGGATCTTCAAGGGTAATAATATGGCCGCTGCCGAAGCGATTGCGGTGGCCGATCATCGCGGCGATGGAGGTGGATTTCCCGCTACCGGTCTGTCCGGCGACCAGTACAAGGCCGCGTTTCATCATGGCCAGATTACGGTAGGCGTCCGGCAGGCTAAGCTCATCAATCGTCGGGATTTTCGTCTGGACATGGCGCAGGACAATGGCATCGTGTTGCTGCTGGCGGAATACGTTGATCCTGAAGCGGGCGCGGCCTTCCCAGTAAAAGGAGGTGTTGAGTTCCAGCGCTTCGTGGTATTGCGGGATTTGCTCGGGTTTAAGCAACAGTTTCAGGGCGTTTTGAATATCCCAGTCGGTCATCGGCATGTCGGAATAGGCTTCGATCTCCCCCTCGACGCGCAGGCAGGGCGGGCTGCCGAATGTCAGATACAGGTCGGATGCGCCTCTCTCAAGGCAGGCTTCAAGCAACTCGTCGAGCGTCAGCCCGTCCGAAATCTCAGAAAGACTCATTTCCGCTACGCTGTGTCTGAACCGGGGCAAGGGTAGGCCTTGCTGCGGGTTGTTGTTGCTGTTGCGGTTGGGATTGCTTCTGTGAAGCGGATTGTTTCTGTGAGGAGGCAGGCAGCGGCTCCTCGTCTTCCTCAAGAGTCGAGAGGGCTTCGCGGGCGGTGGCCTGATCAATAATGCCCTGATTAAGCAACTCAAACATGCTGTCTTTAAGGGTTTGCATGCCCATTTTACGCCCCATCTGGATGAGGGAGTAGAGTTGGGGGATTTTTCCCTCGCGGATCAGGTTGCGGATGGCGGGCGTGCCGAGCATGACTTCATGGACGGCGACCCTGCCGCTGCCATCGGCACGCTTGAGCAGGGCTTGCGAGATCACCGCCTCGAGCGATACCGAAAGCATGGCGCGCACCATCGGTTTGTCGTTGGCCGGAAAAACGTCAATGATACGGTCAATGGTTTTTGGTGCGGTGTTGGTATGGAGCGTGCCCATCACGAGGTGGCCGGTTTCGGCGGCGGTCAGCGCCAACTGGATGGTTTCAAGGTCGCGTAACTCGCCGACGAGGATAATGTCAGGGTCTTCGCGCAAACAGCTTTTCAGGGCGCGTGCGAAGGATTTGGTGCTCGCGCCGACCTCGCGCTGATTGATCAGCGAACACTTGGATTTATGCACGAATTCCACCGGATCCTCAATGGTGATGATGTGCTTGGATGCGGTGCTGTTGATATGATCGACGATAGCGGCCAGCGTGGTGGATTTCCCGCTGCCGGTCGGGCCGGTGACAAGAATCAGCCCTTTATGCAGGTGGGTCAGCCGTTTGAATACTTCCGGTGTCTTGAGTTGCTCCAGCGAAAGAATATCTACCGGGATGGTACGGAAAACGGCGGCGGGGCCGTTGATAGTATTGAACGCATTGACGCGAAAGCGCATTTCTGAGCCGAAGGCGATGGAAAAGTCAATTTCCAGTTCCCGCTCATATTCGCCGCGCTGCTGTTCCGTCATGATGGAATACAGCATCTGCTTGATGTCCTCGGGCTTGAGGAGCAGCGTGTCGTTGACCGGCTGCATCGTGCCGTGCAGACGGATAATCGGCGGATTATGCGAGGCAAGGTGAAGGTCGGAGGCCTTCTTTTCCTTGGTATGTATCAGCAGATCGGTGATTTCCATCCGGGGCCTCTTGTGGCAAGGGGGTCTCCGGATCAATTAGACAGTAGAAAGGTTAATCTTTCCTGAATCGAAGCGGCGGAAGCGGGAATCTCTTGTCCGCGATAACTGGCCTCTAACAATAGCTTATAGACCGAAGCCGCTTCCTGCTTCTTGCCCATCAGGTCATAGAGAATGGCAAGATTATATTTATAGACGAGGTTTTCCGGCGACAGCGAGGCAGCACGCAACATTTTCGCCGCCGCCTTTTCGTAATTTCCCGTCTTTTGATATAAAATCGCCATCTGGGCCGGAACCGGGCTGAATTCCGGGTTTTTCTCTTCGATACGACCCATGATTTCAAGGGCCTGCTGCGGCGATTCCTCGCCCACCAGCATCAGGAAGTTGTTGAGCGCCTCCTGATGATGCGGGTTGATAGCCAGCAGTTTCCCATAGACCGGGCGGGCTTCATCGAACAGGCCGACGCGATGATAGGTGGTCGCCAGCCCGAACAGCGCAAGCTGGTTGTGCGGTTGATTGGAAAGCACGTTTCTGTAGATCAGGATTGCGGTTTCCGTATCGCCGCCGATCAGCGCGTTATAAGCTTTCTCCAACTCATAGGAGACATCAATCGCCGGGGTTTTTACCTCCATGCTCATGCCGAGGCCGTCATGGGCAACCGCCTTATCCTCGGGCAACGTCGCATCGGAACCGGTACGGTCAATCTCGACATGCAGCGGCTTGCCGGTTGGGGGATGGCCGGTAATATCCTCCGGCAGGGAGGACAGGATGCGCTGCGTTTCCTCGGATACGGCGGCAGGTGTCTCCGCCATAGCGGCATCCGGCATCGCTATATCATCCATCGCCAGATCGTCCATCGTTGGCGCTTCGGTCTGCTCCGGCTCAAAAAAGCGAACTTCGACATCGTTCTTTTTTCCCTCTTCGCCAACCGCCACAACTTCCAGTGTTGATTCGGCTTCCATTGCCGGTTCGATCAGCGCTGGTGCGGCAAGTTGCGGCTCAGGCATTGTCAGCGGAGGTGGCGGCGGAATATCGGCCATTTCCGACCGTGCCTGTTGTGCGGGTATCGGCGG
>JAKFYP010000014.1 GCA_021730835.1 Alphaproteobacteria bacterium | reverse complement strand
TGTGAAAACCGACCGGTTCCGTTATGCCTGTGCGGCGACGCCTGCTCCACTGTTTTACGATGCCGGGCAGGGAACATTCAGGGTCATTGATCCAAGCGGTCTGCCGCTGGGCATTGGCCATGCGCGCTATACGAATGAAGAACTGACTTTCCGCCCCGGCGATTTTCTCGTGCTCTACAGCGACGCCCTGCTGGAATCGCCCGGCGCCCCCGGTACGCTGCATGAAGGGAAATTCCTCAATGAAGCGACGCTATGCAGTACCATGCTCAGGCATCGCCATGAGGATGGATCGCTGGATGTCGGCGAGGCATTCGAGGCGCTGATCCGGTTATTTAAATCCCATGCCCGTACTCATATCCCCGATGACCTGACTGTTCTTCTGTTTCACCGGCTGCCGACAGCAGCATAATCGGCTTTTTTTGCGTGACATTGCCACCCTCGCGGTTTAGAGCAAGGCGTTTTAACAGTTTGCGGAAAGACAATAAGGCTGGAAGTTACCCATGACCATCAAGACCGCCCTGATTTCCGTTTCCGATAAAACCGGGGTGGAAGCGCTTGGCCGCTTTCTGCATGCGCAGGGCGTGAAAATCCTCTCGACCGGCGGGACGGCGAAATTGCTGGCGGAGAAAGGGATTCCGGTCATTGAAGTTTCGGAGCATACCGGTTTTCCCGAAATGCTCGATGGGCGGGTTAAAACCCTGCACCCGAAAATTCATGGCGGGTTGCTTGGGCGGCGCGATGTGGCGAGCCATCAGCAAGCCATGCAGGCGCACGATATTGCACCGATTGATCTGGTAGTGGTCACGCTTTATCCCTTCGAGGAAACGGTAGCGCGGGGAGCGTCCTTCGGGGAGTGCATCGAGAATATTGATATAGGTGGCCCGGCAATGATCCGTTCGGCGGCAAAGAACCATGACGCGGTGACGGTGATCGTGGACCCGCGAGATTACGAGGCATTGCAGCGCGAGATGGCGGAGCAGGGAGCGACCGGCCCGGATTTCCGCCGTCGCATGGCGGCTAAAGCCTATGGGCGCACCGCTGCTTACGATGCAGCGGTTAGTACATGGTTTGCCATGCAGGCGGGCGAGATGCCGGAATATTTCGCGCTGGCCGGGCGGCGCAAGCAGGCGTTGCGTTACGGGGAGAATCCGCATCAGAACGCGGCGTTTTACGCGCAGTTTGAGACTTCCGGTACGCTGGCCGGGGCGCGGCAGGTGCAGGGTAAGGAACTGAGTTACAACAATATCAACGATACCAGCGCTGCGCTGGATATGGTGCGAGAATTTGCTGATCCGGCGGTGACCATCATCAAGCATGCCAACCCGTGCGGCGTGGCGCTGGCGGAAAATTGCGCTGAGGCGTATCGCCGCGCCTTCGCCTGCGACAGTGAAAGCGCATTTGGTGGCATCATCGCGCTCAACCGGGCGCTGGATCAGGAAACGGCGGAAGCGATTGCCGGTCAGTTCGCCGAGGTCGTGATTGCGCCCGATGCGGCGCCTGAGGCGCTGGACATACTGGCGGCAAAAAAGAATCTCCGCGTGCTGCTTTGCGGCGATGCGGCTGCTCAGTCGCCCCTCTGGCAGGTTACCAGCGTCTCCGGCGGGTTCCTGTTGCAGGAGCAAAACAGCGCGCTGTTCGATGAAGCGGCGCTGAAAGTGGTCAGCAAGCGCCAGCCAACGCCGCAGGAAATGAGAGATATGCGCTTTGCCTTCACCATCGCCAAGCATGTGAAGTCCAACGCGGTCGTGCTGGCGGGAGGCGGCCAGTCCATCGGCATCGGCCCCGGCCAGACCAGCCGGGTAGGTAGTGTGCGCATCGCCACGGAGAAGGCCAAAGCCGCCGGGTTCGATACGAAAGGCTGCGCAATGGCCTCGGAAGCGTTCCTGCCGTTTGACGATAACGTGCATCTCGCGGCCCAATTCGGGATTACCTCGATCATTCAGCCGGGCGGATCGGTGCGCGACGGGGATGTTATCGCCGCCGCCGACGCGCACAATATAGCGCTGGTGATGACCGGTATCCGCCATTTCCGGCATTAGCAGTCTGCGGAAAAACTATATTGACGGGTGATTTTGTCGTTGTTTTTGTCCTCGAATCCTCATGTACCTTCAAGTATAGCTATTTAAATTTATGCTTATACATAAGCGATACGCCGCATAAGCGGCGCGCCCGCAGTCGCGGGCGATAGCCGATTTGATTGATGTGCAATCACACAAGTAAATCGGCTATATCTGGCGATTTATGCCCTCTTTGGTGGACAAAAACAGGAGGGATTCGCCAGACGGGAGAGTGAGCGACGGGCTGCCGCTCCTTTGATTGAGCGGGGTTAACTGCATTTGCGACTGCTGAAAACTCCGTTACGCTATTCCGGCAGCGTGGCAGGAGGAGGTGAGGGCGGATTGCGCACGATCACCGTGGTGCTTTTCAACTGATTGCTACAAGGATCAATTGTGGCGATGACGTAATTCCCGTCTTCCTGTTGCAAGATAATGCGCAGGTAGTTGCCGACATTATCAATGGAGCGAATCGCCCCCAGTTGCACGGGAAGGCCGATTTGCTTGTTCTCAAGACAACTGGCGGGGATAGTGCTCCCGTTACGCGTTGCCATCATGCCGCCCAGCAGCAATACGCCGCCGATCAGCACCCCGGCCAGCGAGGCAACTACCAGTTTGAGGCCGTTATGCTGGGTTGAACTCATCAGGCGGCGTGCATATGAGCGGTAAGTTTCTCCAGCGCCCGCGCTTCGATCTGGCGGATGCGCTCGCGGGAAACGCCGAATTCGGCGCTGAGGTCTTCCAGTGTCAGCGGCGGCTCCTGCAACTGGCGTGTCTGGATGATCCGCCGCTCGCGCTCGTTGAGTTTGGCCATCGCGTCTTTAAGCAGCGTCTGCCGTTGCTCGAATATCTGCCGGTCGGCCAATACCGTTTCCTGATCGTCTTCCGGCGTTTCCAGAAAGTCAATCCGCTCCGCTTCCCCGTCCAGTGTCAGGGGGGTATGCAGCGACTGATCCGAGGAGGAAAGCCGGGACTCCATATCCACCACCTCCTCGGCGCTGACATTAAGCTGATCGGCGATTTCTTCCGCCTGTTCGGGCGTCAGGCGGCCATGCGTCATATGCTGGATGCGTTTTTTCAGCTTGCGCAAATTGAAAAATAACTTTTTCTGCGTAGCGCTCGTGCCGATTTTCACCAGCGACCATGAGCGCAGGATATATTCCTGTATGGCGGCACGAATCCACCAGATGGCATAAGTGGAAAGCCGGAAACCCTTTTCCGGATCGAATTTCTTGACCGCCTGCATCAGCCCGATATTGCCCTCGGAAATCAGTTCGCCGATTGGCAGCCCGTATCCCCGGAAACCGGAGGCAATCTTGGGAACCAGCCGCAGATGGCTGGTCACCAGCTTATGAGCGGCGTCATAATCGGCATGCTCACTCCAGCGCCGGGCCAGCATATACTCTTCTTCCGGCTCAAGCATCGGAAAATGGCGTATCTCTTCGAGATACCGCGTCAGACCGGCTTCGTTACTGATGGCGGGAAGATTCATATAGGACATACACATTCTCCTTACCCGAGAAGGGCAAAAGACATTATAGAACAATGCCGGTGCGAGGACAAGGCCCGGCGTATAAAAAGAAGTGCGCCGCATAGGCGGCGCGCCCGCCGTCGCGGGCGATAGCCGATTCAGGTTGTGTATCATCATAAAGTGAATCGGCTATATAACTCTGTCGGAAACGTATAGATAAGCGGTGAAATCCTGATTTCAAGAGGTATATCCTGCAAAAACCGCTCCGGCTACCCTGTCAGTCCCTTGCGGCGAGCGGGGGTATCGTCAAGCGGATGGGAGAGGCGGCCAATCAGTTCTTTCGGGCATACCTGCCGGAAATGCCCGCGTGTATAATCCCACTGGTTGAGAATATTCTTCGCGTAAAGCGACTGGGTTTCACGGACATAATCGGCGATGATACCGTGCAAAACCTTTTCCCAGTGCGCCGAGGCGAGCGGTTGCCAGATGACGCTTTCCGCATTGACGCGATGCCTGAAATCCTCGGCCTCGTCATAGACGAAGGCCATGCCGCCCGTCATCCCGGCGGCGAAATTGTTGCCGACCGGGCCTAAAATCACCGCCGTGCCGCCGGTCATATATTCGCAGCCGTTGGAGCCGCAACCTTCCACTACCGCAACCGCCCCCGAATTGCGCACGGCGAAGCGCTCGCCCGCCTGACCCGCCGCGTAGAGGATGCCGCTGGTTGCGCCGTAGAGCACGGTGTTGCCGATAATGGTATTCTCCTGCGTTTTCAGCGTACTGAAGCTGGGCGGGGTGACGATGATTGTCCCGCCCGACAAGCCTTTGCCGACATAATCGTTGGCGTCGCCGCGCACCTCCAGCCGCAATCCCTTCACCGCGAACGCCCCGAGCGACTGGCCCGCCGAGCCGTGCAGGGACAACGTGACATGGCCCGGCTGGAGATCGGCGTCCCCGAAGCGGCGCACCAGCAATGAGCTTAACCGCGTGCCGATGGTGCGGTTGGTGTTATGGATGGTATGGCTGAGTTGCACCCGTTCACCCCGGGCCAGACGCTCCTCAACCTCGCCGATAATCTTTTCATCCAGACTGGGGGCGACGTTATTATGATGCACCTGACTGTAGGGTTTACGGTCATCCCGCGCCGAGGAAACCCGGGTCAGCAGCGGCCCGAGATCGAGCGCGTCCAGATCGGCGCTGCCCTGATGCACCTGTTGCAGCAAATCGCTCCTGCCGATGATTTCGTCGAGCGAGGCATAGCCAAGTTCGGCAAGAATTTCCCGTATTTCCTCAGCAATAAAGGTCATCAAATGGATCACCTTATCCACCGAGCCGGTGAAATGCTGACGCAATACCTCATCTTGCGTGCAGATGCCGACCGGGCAGGTATTGCTATGGCACTGGCGCACCAGCAGGCAACCCATCGCCACGAGCGAGAGCGTCCCCAGCGCGTATTCCTCGGCTCCCAGCATGGCGGCGATGACAATATCGCGCCCGGTTTTCAACCCGCCGTCGGTCTGGAGCGTCACCCGGTGGCGCAGGCCGTTGAGCAACAAGACCTGATGCGATTCCGCCAGCCCCATTTCCCACGGCGCACCCGCATGCTTGATGCTCGACAGCGGGCTGGCCCCCGTTCCGCCGCTATGCCCGGCGATGACGATTTTATCGGCCATTGCCTTGGCGACGCCGCTGGCGATCGTGCCGATGCCCGATTGCGCCACCAGCTTGACGGAAACCAGCGCTTCGGGGTTGATCTGCTTGAGGTCATAGATGAGTTGGGCAAGGTCTTCGATGGAATAAATATCGTGATGTGGCGGCGGCGAGATGAGAGAGACTCCCTCGGTGGAATGGCGCAGCCGGGCGATTTCCGCCGTGACCTTGAAGCCGGGCAACTGACCGCCTTCGCCGGGCTTGGCCCCTTGCGCGATCTTGATCTGGATTTCCGTGCAGTTATTGAGGTATTCCGCCGTCACCCCGAAGCGCCCGGAAGCTACCTGCTTGATGGTTGAATTGGAGTTGTCGCCGTTGTCCAGCGGCTTATAGCGTTCCCTGCCTTCGCCGCCCTCGCCGGAATTCGACGCCGCACCGATGCGGTTCATGGCGACGGCCAGCGTGCGGTGTGCTTCGGGACTGAGCGCTCCCAGCGACATGGCGGGCGCGATAAAGCGCTTGCGGATGGAGGAGACGGATTCCACTTTCTCGATGGCCACCGGCAGACGGTCAGAGCGCACATGCAGCAGGTCGCGCAGATTGATCGGCGGCAGTTTGTAGATGGATTCGACGTAGCGCTTATATTGCCGGTAATTGCCGGTGGAACACGCCAGTTGCAGCGTATGGATGGACTCGCCCTCCCATGCGTGCTGCTCGCCTTTGGCGCGGTATTTGTAAAAGCCGCCGATAGGCAGGGCAGGGGCCTCGCGGGGTTGCCACGCTTCACGGTGCACGGCCAGCACCCGTTGCTCCAGCCCGCGCAATCCCATGCCGGAGATGCGCGAAATCAGGCCGGGAAAGTAGGATTCCACCAGCGCCCGCGATAAGCCAATGGCATCGAAATTACGCCCGCCGCGATAGGAACTGATGACCGAAATTCCCATCTTGGAGAGGACTTTGCGCAATCCCGCGCTTAATGCTTCCTGATAATTCAGTAACACCTGCTCCGGCGCTAGCTTACCAAACAACCCCGCCGCATGGCGCTCAATGATGCAGGCTTCGGCAAGGTAGGGGTGAATCGCCGTCGCCCCGACCCCGATGAGCACGGCGGCGCTATGCACGTCAAGCGTCATGGCGCTGCGAGCGATGAAGGACATCTGCTTGCGCAGGCTGCGGCGCACCATATGCGTATGCAGCGCCCCGGCGGCGAGGATGACCGGGATGGCCGGGCGGCCCGGCCCGCTATGCTCGTCGGTGATGGTCAGGACGTAACAGCCCTGCTCCAGCGCCGCGTCGGCCTGCTCCAGCATGCGGTCGATGCCGCGCTCCAGCGCATCAGGATGGCCGTCATCGTCAAACAGCGCGTCAATCGTGCGGTGATAATCGCCCAGATGCGCCACAAGAGCGGCGTATTCATGGCCGAGCAGGATCGGGGTTTCCAGATGGATCACCTTGTCGAGCTTCGTGCGCTCTCCCAGTATTTCTACAATCGAGCCGATGCGGGTAATCAGGCTCATGATGCGTTGCTCACGCAGCGGGTCAATCGGCGGGTTGGTCACCTGCGAGAAATGCTGGCGGAAAAAATGGTGCATGCCCCGGTAGCGCCCCGAGAGAATCGCCAGCGGGGTATCATCGCCCATCGAGCCGACCGGCTCCTTGCCCCCGGATGCCATCGGCAGCAGGATTTCTTCAATATCCTCGGCGGTAATCCCGCAGGCATACTGGCGGCGGCGGAGGTCGGCGATGGACAATTCCCCCCTTGAGGGTTGAGGCTCACCTTTCCCTATAGAAGGAACTACTCCCACCTTGTGGGGGAGTTGGCGAAGCGAAGCCGCAGGCTGATGCGAAGCCGTGGGGGGATGGTGATCTAAAGACAACTCCCCCCTTGAGGGGGAGTCAGAATTCGCGGGCGCAGCACGGGAATTCTGGTGGGGGGGCATTACATCGCTTTCTACCCCCCACGGCTCAAGCGGCGGCGTACCGCCTTGCTTTTGCCCGCTCTCCCTCACAGCACCCATGAAATGGGGTGCTGTGTTCTTAAAGGAGGAGCACCCCGCTTGCGGGTGCTCCAAGGGGGGAGCTATTTCTCGATTGGGAGGGGGAATATTTCTCACCACATCTCTCAGATGCGTAATTTCCTTGACCCATTCCTCGTAAGGATGCTCTGCCGCCAGCGTGTCTTTCAGATCGAAATCCTTATAAAGCCTGCCCTCATCCAGATTCACCGCGATCATCTCACCCGGCCCCAGGCGGCCCTTCTCGATAT
>JAKFYP010000137.1 GCA_021730835.1 Alphaproteobacteria bacterium | reverse complement strand
CAGGAGCATAATTATGTCTGCCACCGCACGCGCTATCTTCGCCGGAGGCTGTTTCTGGTGTACTCAGGCTCAGTTCGCTGAAATTCCCGGCGTGATTTCCGTCACCTCCGGCTATACCGGAGGACATACGGCTGACCCGACTTACGAGCAGGTATGCTCCAAAAAAACAGGCCATTACGAGGCGGTTGAAATCGTCTACGATCCCGATAAAACGCCCTATGAGACCTTGCTGAATATTTTCTGGAGCGGGATTGACCCCACGGATGATGGCGGCCAGTTTTTTGATCGGGGTACGCCCTATTACACGGCGGTGTTTTACACCGACGATGCCCAGCGCAAAATTGCAGCCGCATCAAAGGAAAAGGTAAAGGCCATGCTTGGCAAGGAAGTCCCTACCCGAATATTGCCTGCCAGTCCGTTCTATCCGGCGGAAGGGTATCATCAGGATTATTATCGTAAAAACGCCGTGCACTATAATGCGTACAAAAGAGGCAGCGGGCGGGAGCGGCGATTGCGGGAAATCTGGAGAGGGTCTGTCAGCACATGAATGAGGTTTCGCAGCACGTTAAATAAGGATTTCCCTTTTTGGGTTGCTGTGCCATAACGAAGTCATGACGGAAAAAAAAACAATTACTATCCATGCGCCCGAAGATTATGAGGGCATGCGCAAGGCGGGCAGGCTGGCGGCGGAAATCCTCGATGAGATGGCCGGGTTTGTTCGTCCCGGCATCACGACCAACGCGATTAACGATTATTGTCATGAGCGGATTCTCAGTGCCGGAGCAATTCCCGCGCCGCTGAATTACCGGGGGTTTCCCAAATCGGTCTGCACCTCGGTGAATCATGTGATCTGCCACGGCATTCCCGATGAAAAAAAACTCAAAGGCGGCGATATCGTAAATGTTGACGTGACGGTGATCGTCGATGGCTGGCACGGCGACACCAGCCGTATCTACTGGGTTGGCGATGTTCCGCTGAAAGCAAAGCGCTTAACGCAGGTCACCTATGAATGCCTGATGCGCGGAATCGAACAGGTGCGCCCCGGCGCGACGACCGGCGATATTGGACACGCCATTCAGACCTATGCCGAGGCGCATGGATATTCGGTGGTGCGGGAATATTGCGGGCACGGGCTGGGTAAGGTATTCCATACCGCGCCGAATATCCTGCATTACGGCGAGAAGGGACAGGGCGTTACCTTGCAGGAAGGGATGTTTTTTACCATTGAGCCGATGATTAATACCGGTAAACCCGATACGAAGCTCAGCGCCTTTGACGGCTGGACGGTGACTACCCGTGATCGTTCACTTTCCGCTCAGTTTGAGCATTCGCTGGCTGTTACTGCAAACGGGTTTGAGATTTTCACTGCTTCACCCGCCGGGTTGCACTGCCCGCCTTATACAGGATGAGCTTTTTTCGTGCCCAAATGGCATTTCTGGCATGAAACTTCCCCTGTTGGGCTGAAATCAGGACGAAAGCGTGCATTTTCCACCTGAATATATTAAGATACAGCACAAAAATATCAGGAAGAGGGATTGTGTCCGCCACCCTGATCGTCGAATTACTGATAGCCGTGGTTCCGCTGGCTTTGCTGGCGGGATGGCTGTTTGGCCGCTGGTGGGCGGAACGCTGCCGGGGGAATGCGTATAGCAGCATTCTCGGGGCGTTTGGCTGGCATTGTTTCGAGGTGCATACGGCTACCGGCGTCATTGCTGATATAAACGACCAGATTATCCTGACATGCTGCGAGCGGCCATTTACTGATTTCGACGGATTTATTGCCCAACTCGAGGAAGAATCCGCGATCCTGCTACGGGAGAAAGTACGAAGTGTTTCCGGGCGGCAGAAAAAAGCCGAGATGGTCACTCTGAAGACGAAAACCCAGCAGGTCGTCGAATGTCTGGTGACAGCCTCGCCTTCTCGCGCCTCCCATGCGGCCCTGTTGTTGCAGGACATCACTTTGCGTTACCGCCATCAGTCCATGCTGCAAGGCGAAAGCGAGACCACCAAAGAAGAAGCCCGGCGCTATGCGGCGATTCTCAATACTTCCTCCATGCCGATCTGGATGCGGGATAAAGACCTCAATATTGTCTACTGCAATCTGGCCTATAGCCGGATTGTCGAGGATGTGCATACGACTGAAGAGGAAAACAAGGGGTTTCCTGAACTGAGCCGACAGGCACGAAGGCTAGCCGAGGCAGCGCGACGCGAAAAGACAGAAAAGGTCGAGCGGGCGCATATTATTGTCGGAGGCCATCGTAAACCGTATTTTCTTCAGGAATCCTATATCGCCGATTTCGACATCACGGTCGGCTTCGCTCAGGATTTGAGTGAGCTGGAAGCCGCCGAGGAGGAAATTAAAAGTCACCTGACCGCCCAGAAAGGATTGCTGGAAAGCTCCAGCAGCGCAATCGCTATTTACGGTTCTGATGCACGACTGAAATACTATAATCAGGCCTATGTACGCCTGTGGGGCTATGATGAAGCATGGCTCGATGCACAACCGAAATTCGGGGAAGTGCTTGAGAAGCTCAGGGAGATGCGCAAGCTTCCCGAACAGGCGAATTTTCAGGAATACAAACGCCAGAGGCTCAGGCTTTTCACCGATATGCTCGAGCCAAAAGAGGAATTGCATTTCCTCCCTGACGGACGGACGGTGCGCAGCGTGGCGATTCCCTATCGCGGCGGCGGGGTGATGCTGAGTTATGAGGATGTCACCGACCGGCTGGCGTTGGAACGCTCCTATAATACCTTAATCGCTGTCCAGCGCGAGACGCTCGATAATTTGCACGAAGCGGTCGTGGTATTCGGCGAGGACGGGCGTATCCGGCTGAAGAATCCGGCCTTCCTCAAAATGTGGAAATTGCGCGAATCGGATGCGGCTACCGGTGTGCATGTCACCGAGGTCATTGACAAGGTATGGAATCTGTTGCCGCAGAAGAACCCCGGGCAGCTTCGGGAGCATTTTCTGGCCCGCATGCAAAGCCGAATGTTCGACGCCAACACAGTCGAGCGCACCGATGGCAGCGTGTTGCACCGGTTCATGGTTCCCCTGCCCGATGGCGGCACGCTGGTAACCTATACCGATGTCACCGACTCAACGCTGGTTGAGCGTAGCCTGCGTGATAAGAACGAAGCGCTTCAGGCGGCAGACCGCCTGAAATCCGAATTTCTTGCCAATATCTCCTATGAATTGCGCTCGCCACTGACCTCGATTGCCGGATTCTCCGAAATGCTGCGGGAGAATTATTTCGGCGATCTCAATGAGCGGCAGCGCGAATATATTAACGATATTTATGCCAGTTCGCAGCATCTGATCCATTTGGTCAGCGATATTCTTGATCTGGCCGGGATCGAGGCGGGTTATCTGGCGCTGGAGATTTCCGAATTCGATATCCGCCGGGCGCTGGAATCGGTGTTGTCGCTACAGGAGGCGCGCCTGCGTGATGCCGGGCTGGTTGGCAAGCTCGATTGCCCGGAGGATATTGGAAGTATACAGGGAGATGAGACCCGTGTCCGGCAGGTATTGTTTCATCTGCTTTCCAATGCCATCAAGTATTCTCCCCGGGAGCGAGCCGTTTCGCTGGGGGCCAGCCGGGGGCGCGATGGCGTGACGTTCTGGGTGCGCGATGAAGGCGTAGGCATCAACCCCGATGAACAGGGGCAAATCTTCGATAAATTTTTCCGTGGTTCGGCGGGCAGCAATAAATCCGGCACAGGCCTTGGGTTGTCACTGGTAAAAAACTTCATTGAGTTGCATGGCGGCAGCGTGATACTGGAATCCGAGCCGGAGAAGGGCACGATGGTGCGCTGTTTTGTTCCCGATCCCACGCAGGAAAAATAGAAAAGAACTGTCCGGCTGTTTAAAATGTGCATTTGTCAAAGCTTTTGTGGTATTGCCGCGTGAGCCGCTTTATATACTCCTTTAACCGTTTGCTGAAAAACGTTTTGGCGAGGAGATTTTCAGGCGTTTTTGCCCGCAGAACCGGAGTGTACTTGAAGGTACATGAGGATTCGAGGACAAAAACAACGACAAAATCACCCGTCAAAATAGTTTTTCCGCAAACGGTTAAACGAAGGGAGTCCCATGCGCGCCTATATCCTGACCCTCTCCTGCCCGGACGTGCGAAATATCGTCGCTGATGTGACGGGTTTTATCGCCGGAAACGATGGTTTCATCCTCGAGTCTACCCAGTTTGGCGACCCGGCGACCGCGACATTTTTCATGCGCACGCATTTCTCCTGCGGTGACAAGACCCCGGATTATGAAACGCTGTCCGCCCGCTTTGCCGATCACATCGCCGGAAAATTCCATATGCGCTGGGAACTGCACGATTGCGCCCGGAAATCGCGTCTACTGATTATGGTTTCGCGCTTCGGCCATTGCCTCAACGATTTGCTGCATCGCTATCACTCCGGCACGCTGGCGGTGGAGATTCCGGCGGTCATCTCCAACCATCCCGATATGGAAAAACTGGTAAGCTGGCATAACATTCCTTATTTTCATCTGCCTATCGGTGGGGACGGTAAGGAAGCGCAGGAAGCCCGCGTGCTGGAAATCGTCGAACGCGAGCGGATCGACCTCGTGGTGCTGGCGCGCTACATGCAGATACTCTCCCCCGGTTTATGCGAAAAACTCAGGGGCCGGGCGATTAATATCCACCATTCCTTCCTGCCGGGTTTCAAGGGCGGGCGTCCCTATCATCAGGCCCATGCGCGGGGCGTCAAGATCATCGGGGCAACGGCGCATTACGTCACTGCTGATCTCGACGAAGGCCCGATTATCGAGCAGGAAGTCTCGCGGGTAAACCATACCTTCAGCCCGGAAGCGCTGGCGGCGGTCGGCTGCGATATTGAAAACCGCGTGCTTGCCCGCGCCGTTAAATACCATATCGAGCGGCGCGTGTTGCTCAATGGGATTAAAACCGTGGTATTCAGTTGAATTTTGACGCTTTGTCGGCCAGCCTTGTCGGCTCGGGCAGGCGGTAGCGCGTCAGGCAGCGCCACGCAACATCCAGCGCCGATGCGTGACCGATGCGATGCCCGGGCGAGATAAACAGTGGCTTGACCCGATCCCGGCTGCGCAGCACCGTGCCGATTTTCTCATCCTTGTCCGTCAGCGCGCTCCGATCACCTTTTTTTAGCCCCGGTTCGTCGTAGCGACCGCACAGCCGCGATTTGGCGACGCCGATGGCGGGCAGGCCGGTAAGCACGCCCAGATGCGCCGCCACGCCGAGGCGTCTGGGATGGGCGATACCGTGCCCGTCAACCATCAGCAGGTCTGGTAGCATGCCCAGTTGTTCCAGCGCCGCGAGGATGGCCGGGATTTCCCGAAAGGAAAGCAGACCGGGGATATAGGGAAACGGCGTCGGCGTGGCGAGCGAAACGGTACGGATTGGGACAAGCGTTGTGGCATTGAGCAGGGCGATGGAGGCGCGGCTGAGATTGTTTTTCGGATCATAGCCGACATCGACTCCGGCGATGGTCTCAATTGCTCCAAAATCATCGCTAAGGGTGACTTTGCCGCGCAATTGCTCCTGAATGCGCCGCGCTTCGTTGGCATTCTCGGGGATGGGGAAGGAGGTGAACATAGTTGATGTAGAGTGACTAAAACCCCCGGCGGATGCAGAAATCGAGCACGTCATACAATGCCGAGCGGGCCGGGTTGGCGGGCATGGTATCGAGCAGGGCGGCGGCGTCGCGGCAATATCCGGCAGCCACTTCAACCGTGCGCTCAACCGTGCGATGCACCCGGATATACGCAACCGCCTGCGTAAAGTCCGCCTCCTCCTGCCGCATCTCGCCGATCGTGCGCTGCCAGAATCCACGCTCTGCCTCATCGCCCGCCCGGTACGCCAGCAAAACGGGAAGTGTCACCTTGCCCTCACGGAAATCATCGCCGGTTTCCTTGCCGAGCTTTTCCTCTTCCGCGTGGTAATCCAGCGCGTCGTCGGTAAGCTGGAACGCCATACCGAGGTTCAGGCCAATGGCTTGCATCGCCGCCCGCCGCTCATGGTGTCCGGTCAGCACGGCGGCAAGCTCGCTGGCGGCGGCGAACAGCGTGGCGGTTTTCGCCCCGATCACCGCGAAATAACGCGTGTCGTCAATTTCCGGGTTATGCGCCGTCTGCATCTGCATGACCTCGCCCTGCGAGATGGTCGCCGAGGCGTCCGAGAGAATTTTCAGCACATCCAGCGAGCCATCCGCCACCATCAACTGAAACGCCCGGCTTAGGAGGAAATCGCCGACCAGCACGCTGGCCTGATTGCTCCAGATGACGTTGGCGGTACTCTCACCGCGCCGCATGGCGCTGGCATCCACCACATCGTCATGCAGTAGCGTGGCGGTATGGATCAACTCAACGGCGGCGGCCAGACGGATATGCCGCTTGCCCGCATAGCCCAGCATCCGGGCCGAGGCCAGCAGCAGGCAGGGGCGGATGCGCTTGCCGCCCGAGGCGATGATATGGCGGGCGATATCGGTAATCAGCGGCACATCCTGATCGACCGCTTCGAGGATCACCTGGTTAACCTGCTCCAGATCCTCCCCGACCAGCATATGCAGGCTGTCGAGCGTCGGCGTATCCGGCTGGTTGCGGGCGGGTTTTATCATGGAACGTATGTAACGTTTTATCCCGCGTTAGGCAAGGATCGAGCGCATCCGGTCATCCGGCGGTGGCGGCTCGTCGAATTTCAGGCAGGCTCCCCGTCCGCCGTAAAAGCTTAATCCCCCCTGAAAGCCGGTCACTACCTGCGCCGAGGTGAAAATATCGCGGATACCCCGGCGGATTTCCTCGTCCAGCGGGTGTTCACTGCGGATGGCCAGATCGAAAAAATGGCTTGCTCCATGCCTTTTCACCAGCCCGTCGAGTTGCAGATGCCCAAGCGCGCTTAAAGAAAGATCGAAGACGAAATGATCGGTCAGCTCGCCGCGCTGTTCCTGAGCGCCTTGCTGTTCTTCACCGCTCTGGCGGTGATAGAGGCGGGGCTGTTCGCCGCCGAATCCCGCCATCAGCAGCGGCAGGCTGTTCCATTGCGCCGGTTCCCGGGCCTCGCTTGCCAGATTGCGCAACTGGCCCAGTTCACCAAGGATGCGTCCGAGCGCCTCATCGCCCTGTTGCTCAAGATGGCGGATATTATGCTGGCCGAGCCATTTGCGCCATTCCCCGCCTTTAATCGCCGTGATTAAAAACAGCAACTCCGTCGTCAACTCCGGCCCGGGGCGCGGGATGACATGCGGCGCAAACGACGCCTTATCCTGCGGCGGGATATGAAACAACGGCAGGAGCGGCTCCAGATGTTTAAGTTTCACCTCGCCCGGCTGGCCCTCGCCGAGCGCCGTGCTGCCCGCGACTTCTGGCCTCAGCGGGGCGAGCGAGATAATCTCCAGCTCCAGCTTCGTGCCCGCGGGCAGGGGCGTCGGGCTGAATAGGCGCAAAATACCCGCGTCGGTTTGCAACGTCAGCGCCCCGCCGCCATCGTTGGAAATCACCAGAGCGGGCAGGGTATTCGCGGCAGGAGGCAAGGCTTGCGGCGCGGAAGCTGTGGCGGGTGACGGCGCGGGATGAGTGGGTGCGGGAATGGGTATGGCAGCCGTATGAACAGGAGCCTGTGTGGCGGGCGTGGGTGCGGAAGCCGCGAAGGCCGGGCCGCTTGCGGGAGGGGGCGGTGTCCGGG
>JAKFYP010000152.1 GCA_021730835.1 Alphaproteobacteria bacterium | reverse complement strand
AGGGAGACCCACGTTGGTTGGGTGGGTCTCTTTATATGTTTATTTTATTCTCCTCCTCCTTAGTAAATTCACCTCCAGAACTGTTAGTAAAATTATTAGGTAGCTCCCCGCCGGAATTCGTCCAATTTCTAATGAAACAAGACCCAATGTTGCTAGTATTCCTAGCAACATAATAATCATTCCGTATTTTTTTATAATTCTCATTTTTTCCCCTTTCTTAAAGGAAAAAATGTTTTCAACTAGGCGTCCCCTCAACTCGCTGACACATGTCAGAAGCCGGGGACGTCAAACCTCGTGAAATAACAAAAGCAAGCTTTTATTATCCACGAGGCTAAAAATCATATAAAATTCTACGCTTTTTTAAGAAAAAGTCAATAGAGATTTAAAAAAGCCGTTATTCCTCCACTTCCCTTGACGCGCCGGTCGGGGGTTCTTATTTAACTCAGGTAAAGTTGCTCTCCCTTGAGGGGGAGCGGATGAGAACGAGCCTGCAAGGCGGCGTTCGAGTCGTGGGGGTACTCAAGTACATGCACCCTCCCGCTTCGACGTTCGCTAACGCTCCGTCTCAGCCGCCCTCCCCTGAAGGGAGGGCATTGGAATAAAAGGACACACCATGCAGATCGAACGCTATACCGAGCAGGCCAAACAACTGATTCAGGGGGCGCAACAGGAAGCGCTCAGGCGCAACCACCAGCGCTTTATGCCGGAGCATATCCTCAAGGCGGCGCTGGGGCAGTTCGACAAAACGCCGCAGCAACTCCTGCAACAGGCGGGCGCGAAGCTGGATACGCTCTCTGAGGGCGTCGAGGCGTTGCTGAAAAAACAACCCTCGGTGCAGGGTTCGGGGGCAGGGCAGTTGCATCTCGATCCGGCGACCGCCCGCGTGTTCGGCACGGCGGAGGAAACCGCCCGGAAGCAGGGCGATGAGTTCGTAGCGGTCGAGATGTTTTTGCTGGCCATTGCGCTGGGGGACTCGGAAGCGGCGAAACTGCTGAAAGATGCGGGTGTCACGCCGCAGAAACTCCAGAAAACCATTGACGATTTCCGCAAGGGCCGCAAGGCGACCAGCGCCAACGCCGAAAGCCAGTATCAGGCATTGGAGAAATACACCAAGGATTACACCGCGCTGGCGGCGGAAAACCGGCTTGATCCGGTGATCGGGCGCGATGAGGAAATCCGCCGCACCATGCAGGTCTTATCGCGGCGCACCAAGAACAACCCGGTACTCATCGGCGAGCCGGGCGTGGGCAAGACGGCGATTGTCGAAGGACTGGCTCAGCGCATCGTCGCCGGGGACGTACCGGAGACGCTCAAGCGCAAGCGCCTGCTGTCGCTCGATCTCGGGGCGCTGGTGGCCGGGGCGAAATTCCGCGGCGAGTTCGAGGAACGCCTCAAGGCCGTGCTCAATGAAGTGCATGCGCTGGAAGGCGAAGTGGTGTTGTTCATCGACGAGTTGCATACGCTGGTCGGGGCCGGAGCGGCGGAAGGCTCAATGGATGCCTCCAACCTGCTCAAGCCCGCCCTGGCGCGGGGCGAACTGCATTGCGTCGGCGCGACGACGCTCGATGAATACCGCAAATATATCGAAAAAGACGCGGCGCTGGCCCGCCGGTTTCAGTCGGTGTTTGTTTCCGAGCCGAGTGTGGCCGATACGATTTCCATCCTGCGGGGACTCAAGGAGAAATATGAGGTGCATCACGGCGTGCGCATCACCGACGGGGCGATTGTCGCGGCGGCGACGTTATCGAACCGCTATATTACCGACCGTTTCCTGCCCGATAAGGCGATTGACCTGATGGACGAAGCGGCCTCGCGCCTGCGTATGGAAGTGGACAGCAAGCCGGAGGAGCTTGATGCGCTGGATCGTCAGGTGATTCAACTCAAGATCGAGCGCGAAGCCCTGAAGAAAGAGGATGACGCCGCCTCAAAGGAACGGCTGGAAAAGCTGGAGGGCGAGCTTGCCGAACTGGAGCGCCAGTCCGGCGATATGACGCTGCAATGGCAGGCAGAGAAAGCCCGCCTCGCCGGATCGAGCGAGATCAAGGAAAAGCTGGAGGCGGCGCGGGCCGAACTGGAGCAGGTGCAGCGCTCGGGCAATCTGGCGCGGGCCGGGGAGCTGGCTTATGGGGTGATTCCGGGGTTGGAGAAGCAACTGGCCAACGCCGAGGAAGCCGGGGACGCGAATGAGAATACGATGGTGCGCGAATCGGTCACCGATCAGGATATTGCCTCCATCGTCGCCCGCTGGACGGGGATTCCGGTGGAGAAAATGTTGGAGGGCGAGCGGGATAAGCTGCTGCGCGCCGAGGATGCCCTGCGCACATCGGTGGTCGGGCAGGAGGAAGCGCTGGTCGCTGTCTCCAACGCGATTCGCCGCGCCCGGGCGGGCCTTGGCGATCCCAACCGGCCTTTGGGTTCGTTTTTGTTCCTCGGGCCGACCGGGGTGGGCAAGACCGAACTGACCAAGGCGCTGGCGCGGTTTCTGTTCGACGATGAACACGCGCTGTTGCGGGTGGATATGTCGGAATTCATGGAAAAACACGCCGTGGCGCGGCTGATCGGCGCGCCTCCCGGCTATGTCGGCTACGAGGAAGGCGGAGTGCTGACCGAAGCCGTGCGCCGCCGCCCCTATCAGGTGATTTTATTCGACGAGGTGGAGAAAGCCCATCCGGATGTGTTCAATATCCTGTTGCAGGTACTCGATGAAGGCCGCCTGACGGACGGGCATGGCCGCACGGTGGATTTCCGCAACACGCTGCTGATTCTCACTTCCAATCTTGGCGCGCAATATCTGGCGGCCTTGAAGGACGGCGAAAGCGCCGAGATGGTGCGCGGCAAGGTGATGGACGAAGTCCGCGCCGCCTTCCGCCCGGAGTTCCTCAACCGGCTGGATGAAGTGATCCTGTTTAACCGTCTGGGCCGCGATTTGATGCGGGGGATCGTCGATATTCAGCTTGCGCGGCTCAAAGACCGGCTGGCGGCGCGGAAAATCACGCTGGAGTTGGACGACAAGGCACTGGACTGGCTGGCTGAAACCGGTTACGACCCGGTCTACGGCGCTCGCCCGCTCAAACGCGTCATTCAACGCTCACTGGAGAACAAGCTGGCCGAGCGCCTCCTTGCCGGAGAGATTTCCGACGGCAGCAATATCACCGTCACCGCCGATCAGGACGGGTTGATGATTGGGGAAGTGAAAAAGAATCGGGAGAAAAAAGGACAGGCGGCGTGATGATTATTATGCTTTCTCCATATGCAAGAATTTACAAGAGCTGGAATAATGTTGTTACGGCAGACGCTTATGGCTGGCTGGGGGACGAGGATTCGAACCTCGACTGACGGAGTCAGAGTCCGTTGTCCTACCGTTAGACGATCCCCCAATAAAAGGAAGGCCTGCATTGCTATCGCAAGCCTCGGGGCGATGCAAGTATTTTCACGAACCGGACGCCGGAGTTACCCTGTGAGCCGCTGTTCAGCCATGCTGGCGGTTGCGCTCCGCTGCGACGGCACTCAGATGACGGGTGATGGTATCCACTGTCTGCATCAGCGCATAGAGAAACACGGCATCCTCGGTGTTGAGCGCCGGTGCGAACAGGGAGTTAGTCTCAAACAGATCGCCGCCGCAAGGGATCATCACCAGGCATTTGCTGTCATAGTATTCCATTGAAAACCCGTGATTAAGCGGGCTGCGTTCACATAGCGGGTCGGCCTTGGTCAGATCCGGCCGGGCTTTGAATTCGGCATCGTATTCGCGCTCACTCGGCAAAGGCGGGCGGGCGAAGATGGCCTCCCGCAAATCACGATAACGCGTTGCCAGTTCGGCCAGCGCATGCGCGATACGGTCGTCCCAGTGGGTAGCCTGCTCCTTGAGCACCATCGCTTTGGCGCTCAGAGTGTTGAGCGCGTCGAGCAGGTTGGGCGTCAGCAGGAGGTTTGCCTCGTCTGTCCCGGTCGTATAGCAGCGATGCGTGGCGGCGACTGGCTCCGGCAGAGCGAACGTCTCGCCGGGATAACCGACCCCTTCCCGGGCCGGGGTGACCACGCCATGACCAAGAAACGGCTCACGTAGCCCGACATCGCGCTGGATGAGGTCACACACCAGCAGGATTCCCTTGAAAATGGCGTAGCGCCTGCCGTGCTCTACGCGGACGAAACTGGCCTCGCACAGGCGCACTGCTATATCATTCATGCTGCCGCACAGGTAATCTTCCGGGAAACAGGCGGGATGCCCGGCTAGCAACAGACTGCCTCTGGTGTCGGCCGGAGAGACGCCGCCGCGTGGCGCGAATTCGAATGGCCCAAACAGACGCACCAGCGCCGAGTAGGCTTCGTCCTTGAGGGAATAGCGGTGCGATTTGAAAGGTTTGAGCGCTGCGCTGCGATTTTTACCGCGATATAAAAAGACCGGCATAAACACCAGTAGCAGCGAAAATGTCACCAGATAGGAAATCAGCAAAGAGGTTTCTGTGACAGTCACCGGGCCTTCGCTGTGTACTATCCAGTGCAGTATCCGCATCACATCACCGGCGGCAAAGCAACCGACCGTCAGCAGCGCAGCTATGACCACTCCAATGCGGAAATACCATAAATAGCGGCGGCGGCGCATCTCCAGCTTTTCGGCCAGATGGGCAAACGCTTCATCGAATGCGTGTTGAGAAATCATATTATCATTTCACTTTATGGCACTTCTATAAACTCGTCATTGCCCGAATTTTTTGTTTTGGAACAACAAACAGAAACGATTGTAACCTGAAAGGCTATCCCGTTTTGAGTCAACCGCAAAGCAATTTCGGTTATAGCCGATTTACTTGTGTGGCTGCACATCAATCAAATCGGCTATCGCCCGCGACTGCGGGCGCGCCGCCTATGCGGCGTAGAGTTTATGCACAAGCATAAACTCAATCAGCTACAACCGGCGGAAAGCTTCTTCGCCTTTGTATCCTGATTAAGGAATTGCTTTATGTTGCGGATAGCCTGCCGTAATCGGTGTTTGTTCTCCACCAGCGCGATACGTACATGGGTATCCCCATATTCGCCGAAGCCGATACCCGGGGCGACAGCGACTTCCGCCTCTTCGAGCAACAGTTTGGAGAATTCCAGTGAGCCGAGATTATGGTATCGCGCCGGCAACGGCGCCCAGATAAACATGCTGGCGGAAGGTGAAGGAACAGGCCAGCCCGCCTTGGTCAGGCCGTCCACGAGGACATCACGCCGCTCTTTATACATTTGCCGTAGCTGGGCCACGCATTCCTGCGGGCCGTTGATGGCGTAAGCGGCGGCGGCCTGAACGGGAGTGAAAGCACCATAATCGAGGTAAGATTTAATACGGGTCAGCGCTTCGATAAGCGTCGGGTTTCCGGCAGCGAATCCGATACGCCAGCCCGCCATCGAATAGGTTTTGCTGACGGAGGTAAATTCAATAGCGATTTCTTTTGCCCCCGGAACCTGAAGGATAGAGGGCGGCGGGTTGCCGTCGAAGTAAATTTCGCAGTAAGCCAGATCGGAGATGATCCAGATACCGTGCTCGCGGCATATATGCACGGCACGCTCATAAAACTCCAGATCTACGACTTCAGCGGTCGGATTGCAGGGAAAATTGAGAATCAGGGCTATCGGTTTGGGACGGCAATGTTTAATCGCCCGCTCAAGTTGCACAAAAAAATCATGGCCGCTGCTGTTAGGCAAATGCCAGACCGAAGCCCCGGCGATGATCGAACCGTAGGGATGAATGGGATAGCTCGGGTTGGGAACCATAACCACATCGCCGGGAGCAGTAATGGCCTGCAACAGATTGGCCAGTCCTTCCTTGGAGCCGATGGTCGAAATGACCTCGCGGTCGGGGTCAAGCGTGACACCAAAACGACGCTGGTAATATCCGGCCTGTGCCCGCCTGAGGCCGGGAATGCCACGTGAAACGGAATAGCCGTGCGCCGTGGGATCGGACGCGACTTCCTTAAGTTTCTCGATGATATGCGGTGCAGGCGCGCAGTCGGGATTACCCATCCCGAGGTCAATGATATCCCGCCCGGCGGCACGCATCGCCGCCTTGTTCTTGTTGACTTCGGCGAAGACATAAGGGGGGAGTCGCCGAATCCGGTAAAATCCGTCGCCGCCTGACATAGGGATAATCAGCGGCTGGCGGTGAACGTCGCTCGCCGTGCCCGGTCACGTGCCGCGTAGCGTGATTCAGGAAGCAATCCGCCTGCTCTGGCGTGTCCCGGTGCTGCTGCTGCTGCTCCTGCTGCCGCACTGCCCGGCGCACGCAGACGAATCGGCTCCAGCCCGGCATCTTCCTGAATCCCGGTTGTATCTTCATACACCGTTTCATACGGCTCGGCTATTGCCACCGGCTCAGCGCTGGCTGAAAATGCGGGCGGCGGCGCAGCGGCATACGATTCCGGAGCTGGCGGCGGGGCGTAATCATACGTCGCCGCCGGGGGCGTATAGGCTTGCGGTTCGGGCGTATAGGCGTAGGCTTGTGGTGCAGGCTGCTCGGCCAGCGGCGGCATGCCTTCCATCGGTGCTTCTATCTCTACGGCCACGTAAGCATCCTCCGCCAGCGGCACTTGCGGCTCGGGCGTATATGCTTGTTCATAAACCACCTCAGGCGTTGCTTCGGCGGGAGGTGGCACATCAACCATTTCCTGCGGTGGCGGGGGGGGCGTGAATTCGGCGGGAGCAATAGCAGCCTGTTCCTGCTGTCCGCGCTCATATTTCTGCTGGCCCTCGGCGGCCAGCGCTTCGAATAATTCTTTTTCAAGTTGCGATTGCTCACGTGTCCCGGCAGGTTCCGCCGGAATTTCCGCCAGTTCCGGATATTGTCCGGCAGGCGGCGCGGCTTGCGGCTCGGGTGCGGCAAACATAGCATCCTGCATGGCAATCGGATCCGCTACCTGCTCTTCAGCCACTTGTTCCGGTGGTAGCGCACGGGCGCTCTCCAGCTCAAATGCTGATGTCTGAGCCTGCTCTGCCGGCATTTCCACCGGCTCCTGCATGACTGGCGTCTGTTCCGCCTGTTCCTGTGGCATCGGCTCGGGCAGTTCCATCAGTGGTGCTTCAGAAACGGCGGGCATTTCCATCGTCAGCGGTTTTTCCTCCACCGGCATAGGAGGGGCAACCTGATGGGCCACACCTATTTCTGTCTGGTTCTCGACGGGAAGCTTGCGACCGGAAGTGGATTGCGTCATTGCAGGATCAATCACGGGTTCGCCATTGATCCAACGTACCTGATTATCGCTTTGTGGCGCGGCGTCAGCCGGAGCAGGCGTAGCTTCGGTCGGGGAAGGAACAGAAGGCGGGAAAGCAGCGTCGGGCGGCACAGGCGCAAACATTGCCGCATCGGCGGCAGTCTGCGCTTTGACGGCAGCCTGTTTTGCCGCTTCTTCCTGTTGTGCCTGTTGCGCTGCTCCTCCCGGGTAAGTCTTGACCTGATTCGGTGTGATGCTGGATGTCATGGAGTAATTATCGCCCAACGATTCAATTCCGGCTCCCTGCGGGTTAAGCAGCGGAGCGCGGCGACCCTCACCGACCACGCTGTTATAGCGCGGTGGCGGCTCGTCGAAAATCGCGCACGCAGTTACCGTTAGTGATGTTGCGGCCATCAGCGCCAGCATCGCGCCGCGCAGGGAAACAGACTGATACATAAAAACCCCCAATTATCCCATTTGTTTAGCGGCGGAGTATGGTTTTGTCCAGTCCCAAACCGCTGTTTCCGTATTTGCGGTTTGCGGGCGGACGCGCTATATTCCCG
>JAKFYP010000094.1 GCA_021730835.1 Alphaproteobacteria bacterium | reverse complement strand
ACTGCGAGCGTCGCGGGCGATAGCCGATTTGATTGATGTGCAATCAAAGTAAATCGGCTATACATGAGGATTCGAGGACAAAAACAACGACAAAATCACCCGTCAAAATAGTTTTTCCGCAAACCGTTAGAGATGCCCTTCGATCACCACATCCCCGTTCAGACAACTGTCTCAAATCTTTTGATGGTAACTGAGGTGAAGTCAGGGCATCATCACGTACATCATTATATGCTTTTACTATTCCTTATTAAACCATGCAAACGGCAACGACATTTCAGGAAACCGCGCTCATCGCCGCCATGCGGGCGCTGGCTGCCGATCCGGCGTTCAGCGCCACATGGCAGGCCGACATTCATACCGATCCGCTGGCGGTAAGCGGCGCGCCCGTTTTGCCCGAAGAAGGGCTGACCCGTGCCATGCGCGGCGCTGCGGATATTGCGGCACTGGCGCTGCGTGCCCATGATCACGCGCTGCATCTGCGCCTGCGCCCCGAATTGCCGACGGAGGCGCGCATCTTCGACCTGATGGAGGAAACCCGCGTGGCGCTGGCCGCCGCCCGCGGCTTGCGCGGCGTGCAACATAATGTCCAAAACCGGTTTGAGGAAAAATATGTGGAAGAATCCCCGGAACTGACCCCGGCCTATCTGGCGGCGCTTCTGTTGTGGCAGGAGGCCGGAGAGGCGGCGGCGACCGGCGATGCCCGCGTCGCTATGTTGCAGGCTCGCCTTGCCCGGCATCTTCCGGCGCTGGTGGGGTGTATCGGTGATCAGCAGGCTTACGCAAAGAGAATAAAAAAACTCATTCCGCTGTTGCTGGAGCCACTGCCCGGAAAGCATGAGCCGCCAATGACGCCCGAGCGCGACCATGTGAGCGAAGCGACGCCGGAGCCGGGGGATACGGAGGATACAGAGACGCCGGATGAGGCGGAAGCCGCGCCGGGCGCAGGCGAGCACAGCGGGCAGACGCCGGTAAAGTCCGACCGGCCACCGGGGCGGCAGGAGGCTGAGGCCGGGATGACCCCGGCGGAATCGGGATATAAACCACCGGCGGCAGCGCTTAATGCCGCGCAGCCTTATCATCCTTTCACCACGGCGCATGATCTGATCGCCCCGGCATGGAGCCTTGCCGCACCGGAAGAACTGACCCGCCTGCGCGAGCAACTCGATAAAAAGCTGGCTGAGGTGGAGGGCAGTTTCGCCCGCATCTCCGCCCGTCTGCAACGCCTGCTGATGGCCCGCCAGCGCCGGGCATGGGAATTCGACCTTGAAGATGGGATTTTGCACCCGGCCCGCCTCGCCCGGCTGGTCTCCAGCCCCGGCTACCGGCATATCTATCGCCATGAGAAGGAAACCAGCCACCGCGATACGGTCATTACCCTGTTGCTCGATAATTCCGGCTCGATGCGCGGGCGACCCATTTCCATCGCCGCGCTGTCGGCGGATATTCTCGCCCGCACGCTGGAGCGCGCCGGGGTGCGGGTGGAGATTCTCGGCTTTACCACCCGCGACTGGAAAGGCGGCAAAAGCCAGAAGGATTGGGAGAAGGCGGGCAGGCCCGCCCGCCCGGGTCGTATCGGTGATTTGCTGCATATTGTCTATAAGCCCGCCGATATGCCGCTGGCCCGCTCCCGGCGCGGCCTCGGGCTGATGCTCAAGGAAGGGTTGCTGAAAGAGAATATTGACGGGGAGGCGTTGCTGTGGGCGGAATCTCGCCTGCTGGCCCGCCCCGAATCGCGGCGCATCCTGATGGTGATTTCCGACGGCGCACCGGTTGATGACGCCACATTGTCAGCCAACAGCCCATCCTGTCTCGATCGCCATCTGCGTGAGGTCATCGCCCGTATGGAGCAGGAGGGGCGTGTGGAATTGCTGGCTATCGGCATCGGCCACGATGTCAGCCGCTACTACCGCCAAAGCGTCACCCTTCAGGACGCCGCCCGCCTCGGCGAAGTCATGGCCGGTGAGTTGATCGCGCTATTCTCAGGGAAGACATAGATCGGTTGTTTCGACCGGAATCGGCCCGGCGTAGCGGCGGTAGCTCAATGCCTCACCGGGATGGCCGTCGCCAGCCGGTCATTCCAAATGCCAAAAAATGATTCGGAATGACTCCAACCCAGTCAGCGGATGATGATACACAACCTGAATCGGTTATACTTATTTCTGATTACCCACATTACTCCGCTTGCCTCCTATCTGTATGTATGTCAATAAAAGCAGCCGGTTACCACTCCCCCCTTGAGGGGGAGTCGAAGAGCCGAGGATGTAATCCGAAGGCGATTCGGTGGGGGGCGTTTCTTATCTGCCCCCCCCACGACTCAGCTACGGCCCTCAGCCTTGCTTCGTCTGCTCCCCCTCAAGGGGGGAGCGGAGTATTGTGGGTAATCAGATACTTATTTGAGGCTATTTATATTCCAGCCCGATACGGGAATAAAAACCTGGATTGTCTTTCCAGTCCTTGCTTACCTTGACGAACAGCGACAGGTGCACCGTCACCCCGGCCAGCCTGCCAATATCGGCTCGGGCGGCCTGCCCGATAGCCTTGAGCATCGCCCCCTTTGCGCCGATGACGATTTTCTTTTGCCCTTCGCTTTGCACATAGATCACCTGCCCGATACGGATGGAGCCGTCGGCTTTCTCCTCCCATGATTCGGCTTCCACCGCCGCGCCGTAGGGCAATTCCTGTTGCAGCCGGAAGAATAATTTTTCCCGGGTGATTTCCGCCGCCAGCTCGCGCATCGGCACGTCGGTCACCTGATCCTCGGGGAAATGCCACGGCCCCTCGGGCAGCAGCCCGGCCAGATGAGCGAGCAGCGCATCCACCCCATCCCCCTTCTGCGCGGAGATCATGAAGCAGGCCTCAAACCCGCCGCGCCCGAACAGGTCAGCGGCCAGCGGCGGCAACACTTCCTTTTTCACCTTATCCACCTTGTTGAGCACCAGCAGTTTCGGCAAACCCATCCGGGCCAGTTGCTCCACGATCATTTCCACCTCGGGCGTGACGCCGCGCATGGCGTCAACCATCAGCACAATCGCATCGGCATCCCGCGCCCCCGAAAGCGCCGCCGCCACCATCGCTTTCTCGAACCGCTCCTTTGCCCTGAAAATCCCCGGCGTATCCACGAACGCCATTTGCGTCGCCCCGTGCATCGCCACCCCGAGAATGCGGTTGCGGGTCGTCTGCGCCTTGGGCGTGACAATGGCCAGCTTCATGCCGGTGACATGGTTGAGCAGGGTTGATTTCCCGGCATTGGGCGCGCCGATAATGGCGACATGGCCGAAGCGCGCCGGCCCGCTCATGCGCCTGCCCGTTCGGTTGCCGCAATCCAGCCGCCGCCCAGCACGCGCTCGCCCAGATAGGCCACACAGGCCTGACCCGGCGCAACACCCTCCTCGGGTTGTATCAGTTCAACCTCCATGCCGCCATCCGGCAACCCCCGCAGCAATGCCGGGCGTAGCGGTTGCGAGGAACGCCAGCGGATTTCCACCTCGCCGCCCGCCTGCGGCAAATCGCTATCCAGCCAGTTGACATCGCGCAGGCGCATCCGTGACGTGGCAAGGGCCGGACGCGGCCCGACGACGACCTGATTTTTTTCCGCATCCAGCCGGATGACATAAAGCGGCTCCGCCTGACCGTCGAGCAGTCCCCGCCGCTGGCCCACCGTATAATGGATAATCCCCTGATGGCGGCCCAGCACCTCACCGCCCAGATCAATAATCTCGCCCGGGTCGCACGCGCCGGGGCGGAGTTTTTCGATCACCCGCGCATAGCCGCCCTCGGGCACGAAACAAATATCCTGACTGTCGGGTTTATCCGATACCGCCAGCCCGTAGCGCGCCGCCAGTCGCCGCGTTTGCTCCTTGGTGCGATCCCCAAGCGGAAAGCGCAGAAAATCAAGCTGCTGTTGCGTCGTGGCGAACAGGAAATAACTCTGGTCTTTTTTGGAATCGGCCCCGCGCAGCAATTGCGCCCTGCCGGATTCCACGCGCCGCTGCACATAATGGCCGGTCGCCATCGCATCCGCGCCAAGGTCGCGGGCCGTTGCCAGCAGGTCACGGAACTTCACCGACTGGTTGCAGCGCACGCAGGGAACCGGCGTCTGACCTGCAAGGTAGGTATCCATGAAATCATTCATCACCGCCTCGCGGAATTTGCTCTCGTAATTGAGCACGTAATGAGGAATGCCAAGGCTCTCCGCCACCCGGCGGGCATCGTGAATATCCTGACCGGCGCAGCACGCGCCTTTTTTCTGGATCGCCGCAGCGTGATCGTAAAGCTGGAGCGTCACGCCGATGACCTCGTAGCCCTCCTCATGCAGCATGGCCGCGACGACGGAGGAATCCACACCGCCCGACATAGCAACGACAATGCGGGTTTGTGAGGCGGGTTTATGGATGCCAAGCGTATTCATATTTCTGACTGCCCATGATCCGGCTATACAGATCAGTGTATTTTTCACGGTCTATACGGGATTTATAGCGATAATGCCATAGAAAACGGCGGAAAATCACAGACTGTATTCCCGTGCCCGGAAGAGAGAAATAGCAAGGTTGTGCAGGCTACCTCAATGCGCCGAGAATATCTTATAATTGGTCGTGCCGAACAGATAGTCAATTTCCTTGTCGTCACTGCTTAGCGGCACGATGATGCTTCGGTAACGCACCTCGTGGCCCTCCAGAAAAAAAGCCGCCGCTTCGAGGGCCGGTTCTCTTTTCTCCAGCACCTTCTCATAAAACCCGACCGTATTGGCTAATTTGGCATCATTAAACGCCTCGCTGATTGTCTCACCGGTATAATCCTGACCGAATAATGTTGCCAGATTCGGGCCGAAATACTGGAAGGACGGGCCATCCTCCGCCAGCACGTCAATGACGAAGGAATAATGCCATATCTCTTCGATTTCCGCGATATTCACCCGGGCAAGGGATGGCATCGTGCTGCTCGCCCGGATACGATTCCAGTACGACAGCAGGCGAAACGTCATGCGTTGTTCTTGCTGAATAACCTTCTCCTTTATTTACTATTGACGATGCAGCTTGCCATACTTGCATATTCCGCCCGTCACAACAAGCGGCAACGTGTTTTAGAACCTGTTTAAAGTCTTTTAAAGAGCAGGACGAGGAAGGCGAGGACAGTCATTTGCAGGGAGGTATTGGTTTTTCGCTCGCAGTTTTTCCAGAGCCTGCGACATTTTTCGAGCCAGGAGAAAGAGCGTTCAAGGCGACGGCGTGGATACGATTAATGATGTATATGGCCTTGCTGATGTTGTTTCATTCGGCGCAGGAATCATCTGGGCCGGGCTGACGGTTACTCGCAGCGGCAACAACGCGACGCTTGGTATTCCCGGCGACGGCACGCTGAATATCGCCGACCAGTTCAACAAAGGCAGTGAACGGATTGAGATCTTTTCCTTTGCCGACGGCACAAGCAGGACATGGCAGGATTTGCAAAACCGGGGGCTTGCGGAAGCCGCCACATCGGGAATGATTCGATTACCGGGTTCGATACCAACGATGTGATCAGCGGGTTGGGCGGTGATGATACCATCAACGGGTATTTAGGCAATGATACGATTGTCGGCGGGGCGGGAGTTGATGTGCTGACCGGAAGTTCCGGGGTCGATATATTTGGTTTTAATGCAAAAGCAGAATCCAGTAAGACGATCATCGACCACATCGCCGATTTCCGGTTTGGCGGAGCGGACAAGATTGATCTTTCGGGACTTGGTTTTATCGGGATTGCTTCCGGCGCGGCCAGTGGCAGCGTCCTCGGCTATACATATGACAGTGTCTTGTCAAAGACCGTGATTACGGCATCATCGGACTTCAAAATCTTTCTGGACGGCAACGTAACCCTATCCGATGGAGATTTCCTGTTCTCCTAGCTAATTAACTTTATGCTTGCGCATAAAGTTAGTGCGCCGCCTATGCGGCGTAGAGTTTGTGTGTAAGCACAAACTCAATCAGCTATATAACGAGGGGTTCTTCAACAGACTGCTAACTCTTCAGACGCCAGCCGCTTGTCACTAAGCGGGTGGCCAGCACCCATAACATGATATTGAGCGCCAGTAGCGTGATAAGCCCGATGACGACAGAGCCGTCCTGAACGCCGGTCATGGCATAGCGGAAACCGTCAATAGCATAGAAAAACGGATTGACATAGCTCACCATCCGCCAGTGTTCGGGCAGTTGATGGATCGAATAGAACGTCCCGGAGAGAAAGGCTAGCGGCGACACGATAAAATTGGTGAAAGCCGCCACATGATCGAAACTCAGGGAAACAATTCCGGCGAGAAAACCGAGGATGGAGAGCAGCATACTGGCCAGCAGCATATAGGCGATAGCCATCAGCGGGCTGTGAATCGTAAACGGCACGAAAAGATAAACCGCAACCATCAGGCTGACACCTACCAGCATGCCGCGTGTCACTCCACCCATGACATAGGCGAACGTCATCTCCCCGGCGGTAATGGGCGGCATCAGGATATCGACGATCACCCCCTGTATCTTGGAGAGCATCAACGAGGAGGAAGTATTGGCAAAAGCATTTTGCATCACGCCCATCATGACCAGCCCCGGCGCAATAAACCGGTCGAAAGCGATGCCGCCGACCTGCCGCTCACCCCCGCCGAGCGCCAGCAGCAGGATGGCAAGAAACAGCAGGGTCGTCATCATCGGAGCCATGATAGTCTGGCTCCAGACCTTCATGAAACGCCAGACTTCCTTGCGATAGAGCGTGCCCATCCCCAGCCAGTTAACCCGGCCAAACGATTCTATGCGGTATTGCGAATCCATAAGCGGCAAAGCCATAGCATACCGGCTCAAAAAAATACTGTTTTTTTTCCTTTCGCGGCCTATAACACGGCAATTGTTTTTTCAGATTACCGCGATACTCCGCTCTCCCCTTGAGGGGAAGTCGAAGAGCCGAGGATGCAATCCGAAGGCGATTCGGTGGGGGGGGGAGAGCTTTACTTATTATCCCCCCCACCGCTCAGCTTCGGCTTACAGCCTTGCTTCGCGTGCTCCCCCCTTGTGGGGGGGGGGATTTTTTCCGCAAACTGCTAATTCGCCTGACGGCGGAGGAAAGCGGGAATATCGTAATATTCATCCCCTTCTTCCTGACGCGGCGCGGCGGGCTTCTTCTCCGCGACCTCCACGGCGCGGGGGCGCTGTGGCTGGGACTGCACTTGCGGACGTGGCTCACGAGCAGGCTGCTCTTCATGGCGGGCATTGAGCGCCGCCTTGCCCATACCGACGATCCTGTTCATAAAAGCGAATCCGTGTCCAGCCTGCTCCTCTTCTTCGTGACGCACCTGCTGGGCATGCTGAACCGGAGATACGGCATGCGCCGCCTGCTGATGAGCGCGCTGTACGGTTGAGCCGCCGGGGCGCACAAACAACGGCATGACTTCCTCTTCATGTTGCGCCACCGGCTCCGGCTGCGGTTCATGATGATGCGTCCGCGCCTCTTCATGCCGGGACAGCGGCTGATGGGATTCCTGCGACGCGGCGGTAGTCGTCGCCGGAGCGGGCCGGTTGGCGGGCGCGGAAGATTGCGCCGCCGGGCGAACCATCGGAGTCACCGGACGCAAAGCCGGTTTTTCCTGCTCGCGGGCGACTGCGGTAACCGGCTGTTTCTGCGGCGCGGCGGCGGGCTTTGAGGCTTGCTGCTGCATCGGGTAACGGCGCACAGGCCGGGAAGACGCATCGCTATCGCGGCCCGAAGCTTCGGCTTCGATACCGGTCGCCACCACGGAAACGCGCATCATGCCTTCCATCTGCTCACTGAAAGTCGAGCCGAAAATAATATTGGCGTCGGGGTCGATTTCCTCGCGGATACGGTTGGCTGCTTCGTCCACCTC
>JAKFYP010000050.1 GCA_021730835.1 Alphaproteobacteria bacterium | reverse complement strand
CAACGCGGGTGGTATTGGTCATCTGGTGCGAAATTTCCTGAATGGAGGCGGCTAGCTCCTCGGCGGCGGAGGCGACGGTCTGTACGTTGCCAAGCGCTTCGCCGGAGGACTGGCTGGCGCTGGAGGATTTGCCGTTGACCTGAGCAACGGTGTTATTCATTTGCTCGGCGGTGGAGGAAAGCTCAGTCGCGGCTGCGGCAACGGCTTCAAGTGCGCTCATGACCCGACTCTCAAAACTGTCAGCCATGTTCAGTACCTCCTGTCTTTTCTCTTTTTCCGCCTGTATAACCGCTTTTTTCTGTTCCTCCTCAAGTTGTATACGCTGGCGCGCATTTTCTCTGAACACAACAGCGGACTTCGCTAGATCGCCGATCTCATCGCCACGTGCTGTATCGGGAATATCCATCTGCGTTTGCCCTTCCGCCAGCGCCTTGATCACGCTGTTCATACGCGCCAGCGGTTTGGTAACCCGCCGGACGGAAATCAGCCCGAACGCGCCAAGCACGATGACCACTCCCAGCATGGCGAGCATCAGATGTTTTCTCAGAACCCGGATCGATCCCATTGCCTCCTCTTCTTCCTGCTCGGCAAGAATCGCCCATTTGGCTCCCATGAATTCAAAGGGCCGGTAGGCCGAGAAAACCATTTTATCGCGGTATCCCCTGATTAGCTCGATCCCTTCCTTTTGCCCGAGCGCTTTTTTTACCGTCGGCGTGTTGATTCTGGTTTGCAGGATGGTGCTTTCTTCCGAGAATCTGGAATCGCTTCGCATCAGGTAATCCGCGCCGACAAGATAGCTTTCCCCGGTTTCACCCAGTCCGTCAGCAGATGGCTTTTCCTTATCTTTGTCTTTCTCTTCGCTACGCATCTTCATGGTGTTATTGATGCGCTCAATCGGCATCTGGAAGGCGAGCACGCCGATGCGGACTCCCTGATCGAATACGGGTGTTGAAATAAAACTGGCCGGTACATCGTTGCTTGGTTTATAGGGGCGGAAATCGAAAAAGAACTGCTCACCCTGATCGGCTTTCATCGCAGTGCGAAAAGCGTTACCGAGATCGGTATCCTTCCATTCGCCGGAATTCATGTTAGTTGCGAAATCGCGTTCCTTGAAAACCGTGTAAACCAGATTGCCGTCATTATCGAACAGGAAAATATCGTAATATCCGCGTTCGCGCAGGAATTGGCGAAACCACGGGTGATGAAACGCATGCACCTGACTGTAGACTGACCCGTCATTGGCATAGTCGAGGTCTTCCTTGTGACCGAGAGGGTTAGGGTTGATGTCGATATACTGGTTCTGAAGATAAGTAGTCTGAAGAGTGTCAAGTTCCTGCCATGCCCGGCTGTAGCTTTTCAGCGCGGAGGTCGTTTGTTGGTTGGTAGAGAGAAACCGTAAATCTTCACGAATGGATTCCAGATATTGCGTCAGGGCGAAATGGCGGACGGAAAGAGTGGCGCTGAGATTATTCTCAAGCGATTTTGTCATTTCCCGGCGGGACAAGTTCGCGCCGATCGTACCGATAACTACACAGCTCACGAAGGCGGCAAGCTGTACCATGAGGGGGATTTTATGAGAAAGACGGAGTTTTGGGAGCATGCGCATACCTTGCCGATGTGAAGTGTTCATACCTGAACATACCCGGTGAAGTTTAAAAAATGCTGAAGAAGATAGCGACAGCTAATTACCATTGACACCCGGAAGATATGATTTTGTACCAGTCTGTTACACGATCTCAACGCTGCGTCAGTCGTCACGTTTACGGCTGAAAGCGTGAGTGGCGGCGGGATAGACGCCGTTTCGCACCTCGTGGGCATAGGTTTGTGCGGCTGATTGAATGACACCTCGCAAATCGGCCAGCGGCGCGATGAATTTAGGTGTGCGCTCGAACAGGCCGAGCATATCTTCGGTGACGACAACCTGTCCGTCGCAACCGGGGCCGGAGCCGATGCCGATGGTGGGAATCGCCAGTTCGCGGCTGATTTCCATCGCCAGCTCCTGCTCGACGCATTCCATGACCACGGAAAACGCGCCTGCTTTTTCAATTGCCAGTGCGTCGCGGCGGATGGCGGTGCGCTCCTCTTCACTGCGGCCCTGATAGCGGTAGCCGCCGGTGCTATGCACATGCTGCGGCTTCAGGCCGATATGCGCCATGACCGGGATACCCCGGGCAGTCAGAAAGGCTATGGTTTCCGCCATTTCCTCGCCCCCCTCAAGCTTGACGGCAGAGCAGGCGGTCTCGCGCATGATCCGGGCGGCGGCGTCGAAGGCGACTTGTGGCGAGGCCTGATAGCTGCCAAACGGCATATCCACGACGCTCAGCGCGTGTGCCGAGGCATTGACGACTGCCCTGCCGTGGCGGATCATATCCTCCAGCGTGACCTGCAAGGTCGAGGGCAGGCCATAGAGCACCATGCCGAGCGAATCGCCAACCAGCAATACGTCAACCTGTTCATCGAGCAGCCGCGCCATCGGGGCGGTGTAGGCAGTCAGAGCAACGACCGGGCGCGTACCCTTGAGGCCGCGAATCTGCGGAACGCTCAGCCGTGATTTCGGTTGTTTCGGCGCGGTGGACATGCCGGAAACATGGCAGGGAGTCATGTGGGTGGCAAGTAGTTTCACGCACTGTAGATTCGTGGAAAGGAAAGCGTTACGACTGTGCCGATATTCACCTCGCTTTTAATGGAGAATTCACCGCCGAGGATTTCCACGAATTTTTTGGAAAGCGGCAGGCCAAGGCCGGTTCCCTCATATTTGCGGGCCAGCGTGCTGTCCACCTGCCCGAACGGCGTCATAACCCGGGAGATATCCTTGGGTGCGATGCCGATGCCGGTGTCGCTGACCTCGATAACCAGCGTATCTTCGGCCAGATTATGATGAGCGGAGACTTTGACTTCGCCGCCCGCCGGGGTGAATTTCACGGCATTGGAGAGAATATTGAGCAAGACCTGCTTGAGTTTTTTGGCATCGCTTTGCAAAGTGAAATGTTTTTTGGGCAAATCTTCTACCAGCGTCACCTGAGTCTGCTCGGCTCTCGGGATCATCAGGCGCATGCAGTTCTTGATCATTTTCACGCCGTCAATTTCGGTAATACTAACCTCGAGTTTCCCTGCCTCGGCCTTGGAAAAATCGAGAATATCGTTAATCAGGCTGAGCAGATGCACGCCCGAGCCATGAATATCCCGAATGTATTCCTTATGCTGTTCTTTCATGGACTCAAGCGCCTCATTGCGCAGGATTTCCGAAAAACCGATAATAGCGTTCAGCGGCGTGCGCAGCTCATGGCTGATATTAGCCAGAAACTGTGATTTATCCCGATTTTCTGCTTCCGCAGAAGCGGCGGCCGCCGTCAGTTCGAGATTCAACTCATGTTGGCGGGCGATAATGGCTTCCGCCTTACGTGACGATAGAAACAACACCCCGATAAGAGTAGCGAAAATCAACAAAATCCCCCCGGTTGTCACAAGCTGGAATGACCAGAGCCGACTCCACTGGGTGGTGATGTTATAGGAAAGTTCAATAATCGCTTCCGAGGGCGGCATTTTATTATCGGTGACAACCGGCACGTAATAGTCCGACATGATGGGCAGAAACGTCTGCACCATCGTGCCGATATCGGCTGATCCATCCCGGTTGTAAAAAGGCCGCTCTTCGATGATGCGCCCGTTGGCGGTTCCATCAGCCGCCAGTGCGAATGCCCTTTGCTCCGCTTCGGAGGTGAACATGGCGTTTTCCTTGCCCGGCTCGCTGGAGAGGATTAATTCTCCCTTCAGATTGTAGATATTGACATCGGTTACTGGCATTTCTTCAAAATAATCAAGGGTTTCATTGCGAAACTCCCGAAACTCCCGGTAGCGATCCCAACTTTTTACATCAATGCGTGACAGGCGCACCAGCGTCGTATGGTGTTTTTTCCAGACCGTGTTGATATAACCCTGCGCCAGCACGACATTGTTCCGGCGCACCAGATCCTCCAGATCCTGCGAGGCAATGGATTTGAAATACACCCCGACCGCTCCTGCGACGATGGCAACGAGCACAAAGCTGATGGCGGCGAAATATCGAAGATAACTAAACATTCCTGTCCTGATAGACATTGCTGTACGCGGCGAGTCTAGCACAAAGAAACAAAAGAAAGAGTTAAGGCTGCTTTTTATCTATACATGGCCGGTGCGGCGATTGACTTTCACGTCGGCGGGCTGTATAGAGCGCGTTTACTCTTGCGCGATCCGGTGTATACCGGTTTGCACAGGGAGATTAGGGATGAAAAACAAGCCGGTTATGGGTTCGGGTGTATGCCGGTGGTCGTAAGCGGTGACCGGATACCGAACGGCAACCGGATAAAAACGTATAGAAGACAGAAAAGAAGGGCAGGGCAGCATGAAACGTACATACCAGCCAAGTAAACTGATTCGCAAGCGTCGGCACGGGTTCCGTTCCCGCATGGCAGGCGTTGGGGGCCGCCGGGTGCTGGCATCGCGCCGCGCTAAGGGCCGCAAACGCCTTTCCGCCTGAGTCCATGCGATTGAGCCGACTGAAGCAGCGGCAAGAGTTTCTGACGGTTGCGGCAAAAGGCGGGCGGGCGTTCTCGCGGAGTATGGTGCTGCAATCATACCCCAACCCGCTCCTTGGCCCGGATGAAATACGCCTCGGTTTCACGGTCACGAAAAAAGTGGGCAATGCGGTCGTGCGCAATCGGGTACGTCGTCGTCTGCGGGAAGCAAGCCGCAATCTGGTTGGCGAGCATGGAAGAGGGGGCTGGGATTACGTGTTTATCGGACGCAAGGATGCGTTTGACTGCCCGTTTTCCATCATTGAGCGGGATATGCGCTACGTGTTGTCGCGGGCGCATCATGGCGATGAAAAGGGGAACGTATGAAGCATGTTCTGTTATGGGCGATCCGGGGCTACCGGCTGCTGTGCTCTCCTTTGAAAACGCCCTGCTGCCGGTTCGAGCCGACCTGTTCTTCCTATGCGCTGGAAGCGGTCGGCAAGCACGGGGCGTGGCGTGGCCTGAAGCTGATCATCTGCCGCCTGCTGCGGTGTCATCCGTGGGGTGGTTCGGGCTATGATCCCGTGCCGGGGAAAGGAAAACGGGCATGAACCGTAATCGCACGCATTCGCCAAAAGATAACGCCAGATTGTTGCTGGCCTTCGCGCTTTCTGCTATCATCCTGTTTTGCTGGCAATATTTTTACCAGATGCCGCGTCAGCATGAGATGAATCTGGCCCGTCAGGCCGCTGAGCAAGAGCGTATCTCGAGATTTGCTGTTGAAACGCGGCATGATGAGCCGGTAAAGACGGGAAAAATCGCCATTGCGAGACCGGATGCGTTGCGCCTGAGCAAGCGGGTCGAGGTGATTTCCGGTGACCTCAGAGGTTCGGTTTCACTGACCGGTGCGAGGATCGACGATTTATCGCTGACGAAATATGCCGCAACCCTGAACTCGAAAGATTCGGTCACCCTGCTGTCGCCTTCCCGGTCAGGGGAAGCCTATTTCGCCGAGTTGGGCTGGCTCTCGGCCAGCAAGGGTGTCACCTTGCCCGATGCCTCGACGCAATGGGAATCCTCCGCCCTGACACTGACTCCCAACGCACCGGTGATGCTTTACTGGGAAAATGGCGAGGGGTTGCGGTTTGAAATCGAGATGGCGGTGGATGAGCATTACATGTTTTCCATTAAGCAGCGAGTGATCAACCACAGCGAGCGGGAAGTGCGTCTTGCACCCTACGGGCTGATCAGCCAGACTTACCGTAAGCCGGAGAAGAAAAGCCCGCAGCTTTCTCATGACGGGCTGATCGGAGTCTTTAACGATGTGCTGGAGGAAGTCACGTATGACCATCTGGAGAAAAAAGAGAAAAACAGGAAAACCTTTGAAAACGCCTCGGGGTGGCTGGGAATCACCCAGAAATACTGGCTGACCGCCCTGATCCCGGCAGATGATAAATTTAAGGCGACATTCCAGCGGTTTCCCGGCGAAGCTGGGGAAGATCGGTTTCAGGCGGATTATCTGCTGGAGCCGCGCAGTGTAGCTTCCGGTGTCACGCAGGAAAGTGAAACCCGCCTGTTCGCCGGAGCCAAGCGCCTGCATCTGCTGGATGCGTATGGGGAACAATACGGTATCCACCTGTTCGACCGGGCGGTGGATTTCGGCGCGTTGTATTTTTTGACCCGGCCTTTATTTCTGTTGCTGAGCTATTTCAATGTGTTGTTTGGCAATTTCGCCATTGCCATCCTGATGCTGACCGTGGTGATCAAGATTCTGCTCTATCCGTTGGCACATGCGTCGTATAAGGGAATGGCCCGCATGAAGGAACTGACGCCGAAAATGAAGGAAATCCGCGAGCGCTACGCCGAGGACAAGCTGCGCATGAATCAGGAGATCATGGCGCTCTACAAACGCGAGAAAGTCAATCCCGCCGGAGGATGCCTGCCGCTGCTGCTCCAGTTACCGGTATTCATTGCGCTCTATAAGGTACTGCTGGTGGCCATTGAAATGCGCCACGCCCCGTTTTACGGCTGGATCGAGGATATGTCGGTTCCCGATCCGACCAATATTTTCACCTTGTTCGGGCTGCTTCCGTGGGATGCTCCTGCGTTGCTGCAAGTCGGATTATGGCCGATCATCATGACGATCACCATGATTATCCAGCAGAAAATGAGCCCCAAGCCGACCGATCCCGGGCAGGCATGGATGATGACCTGGATGCCTTACCTGTTTTTATTCCTGTTTGCCACCTTCCCGGCTGGCTTGGTGATCTACTGGGCCTGGAGCAATGTTCTTTCCATCGGCCAGCAATGGATGATTACCCGGCAGGTCGCCCGCAGCAAGGAAAAGAAAAAACAGCGCGGCAGCGAGGCATGAACGGACTCAGAACGGATATACCGCTTGGCGGAGATGCCCTGTTTGCCCGCGAATGCGTCTTTATAGCCGGTGCGGCCAGCGCTGAATCCCTGCCTGCGGCGAGTGCGCCCGAGGTAGCGTTTGCCGGGCGTTCCAATGTCGGAAAATCAAGTCTGGTCAATGCCCTGACCGGCAGGAAGGCGCTGGCGCGAGCCTCGCAAAATCCCGGATGCACCCGCCAGCTTAATTTTTTCCTGCTGGCAGAAAGGTTGATGCTGGTTGATCTGCCGGGCTACGGTTACGCCAAGGCCTCGAAAAAACAGATCGGCGCATGGACACGCCTGACCCGTGATTTTCTGAGAGGGAGGGCAACATTGCGCCGGGTCTGTCTGCTGATAGACGCAAGACGAGGCATCGGCGAGGCGGATGCGGAGTTTCTCGCCATGCTCGACGAAGCGGCGGTTTCCTGCCAGATCGTGCTGACCAAGTGCGACAGGCTGAGCGCCGCTGAACGGGCGCAATTGACCGAAAGCGTGAAGAAAGTTATAGCGAAGCATCCGGCGGCGATGCCGGAGCCGCTGCTGACCAGCGCCGAAACGAATGAAGGCATCAGCGAGCTGAGAAATATGCTGGCCGCTGAAGCCGGGGGAGGAATACGATGAAAGTCAGGTCGCTCAATACGCCGGAGTCATGGCTGCGCACAGCGCGGATCGTCTCCGAGGCTCTTCCCTATATGCGCCGCTTCGCCGGGGAAACCTTCGTCATCAAGTACGGCGGTCATGCGATGGGCGAAGATGCGCTTTCCGAGCAATTCGCCCGTGATATCGTGCTGCTCAAGCATGTGGGCATCAATCCGGTCGTGGTGCATGGCGGTGGTCCGCAGATTGGCCGCATGCTGGAGCGGCTGAAAATTCAGAGCGAGTTCGTTGACGGCTTGCGCGTCACCGACGAGGCAACGGTTGAAATCGTGGAAATGGTGCTCTCCGGCACGATCAACAAGCAGATTGTGTCGC
>JAKFYP010000185.1 GCA_021730835.1 Alphaproteobacteria bacterium | reverse complement strand
TATACGCGACTAAAGGAAAGCGCGGGCACGCCGGAGTTGGTGGATATTCGCAAAAACCCCAAAGCATTGCGGCATTTGCAGGCGCATGGTTTCAATCCCGATGCCGGTATGGTCGTCCGGCTTGGCAACGTATATTACAGTGGATCGGAAGCCTTGCATATTCTGGCCTGCCTGAGCACTTCAAGCGGTTTGTTTAACCGGATCAATAAAATACTTTTCTCATCCAAACCGGCGGCACGCTTCTGTTACCCGGTTCTGCGGGCCGGCAGAAACCTGACTCTGGCAATGCTTGACCGTGCTTCCATACAGCCGCCTCCGCCGTCGCCCGCGATGAATCAGTACGCGATATTCGCCTTTATCTATGGAATACTGGGCATTATTCACTCCCTGTACGCCTCCGTCATATTGCAACCCGCGATATTCTCGACTTTCACCTTTTTCTTCAGCCTCTTTCTGGTCATGAACCCGCTGTCGAAGCGCTGGTTCATTCTGCTGGTATGCGCCCAGTGCGCCGATGCGTGGCTGCACGCGCCCATCGGCTCTAATCACGCGATCCTGCATAATTTTCTGCTGCTTGGTATTTTATGCTCCGGCATCTGGCATGGATTGAAAGGAAGTGGCCGGGAGGCGTTCTACCAGGATTTCGCGCCGTTGGGCCGCTCCCTGCTGCTGATGATGTATTTCTATGGCATCTTCCATAAGATCAATACCGGTTTTATCAACCCCGACACCAGTTGCGCCACCACGCTGATGCAGCTCATGCCGCTGCCGGGCCTTCTGGTGGATACCGTCTGGTTTCGCTATCTGGGTATTGGCGCAACCTTTTTGATCGAGGGTCTGGTCATCCTGTGTCTCGTCGTGCGCCGCTGGAGTCATACCGGCATTACCATAGGCCTGCTGTTTCATTATATGCTGGCCACCAGCATCTATGCTTATTACCCGGTGTTCTCTACCCTCTCATTCGCACTGCATAGCCTGTTCCTCTCCGGTGAAACCCTGCCGCGTTTTCGGCAAACCCCGCTCGGGAAAAGCATTTTCAATCTGGACAACCGGCAAAAATGGCATTTTCTGGCGGCAATCTGGATTATCCTGCAAAGCCTTGCCCTCTGGTCGCAAAACAGTGTGCTGCCGGTGGTATTATGGTCAATCGTTGCCCTGCCCTTCATGTATGTCGTCATCACCTGCGGCAAACCCCGTGAACTGCCTGAGAAAACATATCGTTTGCATTCCCGCCTGTGGCTGGTCAATCTGCTGATCCTGCTGGCCTTCCTCAACGGAATGATGCCCTATACCGGTATCAAGACCCGCCAGAGCCTGAATATGTTTGCCAATCTGCGTCTGGAGGGCGGTGAAAGCAACCATCTGATAATGCGTGGTTCTCTGCATCGGGACGGCTACCTGAATGATCTGGTTAAAATTACGCGTACCTCTCCTTCCGTCCTGCAACTCTACCTCGATGACGATCTATATATCGTCTATTATGAATTGTTGGGCCTGATGGAACGCGATCATTCCCTTGTGGTCAGTTTTGTACGGGATGGAAAAACCTACGAGCAGCAGTCTTACGATACGCTCAGGGCGGATGCGGATGCCATGCTGCATTCTCGCTGGATCAGAAAGTGGCTGCATTTCACACCGGTGGATCTGCGCACGCCGAAACCTTGCGCCCTTGATCGCTAAGTTGTTCTAAAGCCGCACCTCGACGAATGCCTCACGGCGCAGGTTGCGCAGGTAGCGCGTGGCTTCCAACTCCAGCTTCTGTTGCAGGAGTTGCCCGCGCAGCTTTTCCGTATCAACCACACCCGCCGGTTTCTCAACTTTCTCGCAGAGCATCAGCAGATGCAGCCCGTCGGGCGCGGCGAACGGCTCGGAAATCTGGCCGATACCCAAATCCTCAACCAGTGGCAACACCTCCGGCGACAGGCCTGAAACCGGGGTGCGCACAAACGACACGTCAATATTCAGCCCCTCGAAATCGTTGATCCCGGCCACCCCCTTTTCCGGGCAGGTTCCGGGATGGCGCGCCACTTCCTGAGCGATGCTCATCAACACATCCACCTCGGGCACGTTGGCATCGGAATCGAGGCTCAGGCGAATTTCCTTAAACATCATCTCGGCGTCCCCGCCCTTCTCGCGGCTGCGTTTCTGCTTGAGCATGACGAGTTGATAGCCCGCCGGGGTACGGATCGGCCCGATCACCCCCGGCTGACCTTGCGCGCCAATCGCCGCCGCCAGCGACGGCTCCAGTTGCCCAAGCTCCACCCATGTATCGCTGACCTGCGGCCCGCCGCCGGAGAGTTGCCGCGCTACCGCCTCAAACGATGCCCCGCCGCTGACTTCCTGCGCCAGCTTCTTCGCCAGCGCCAGCGTCTGCGCTTCGCTTTCGGGATCGGGAACCGGCAACAGCAGCGAGGAGATCAGTGCTTCCTCAGCTACTTTGCGGCGGTTGCGTATTTGCTCCGCCGCCCGCGCCACCTCTTCCTTGCTGACGGAAAGCTTGCGCCCGATACGCCGTCCCACGAACTGATTCCACGATAACTGCGCTTCAAGCTGGCGCTCGAAACTTGCCGGGGAAACACCGCGCTCGCGTAAATACTCCGGCAGGCTACCCGCCGGGCGGCCCCGTTGTTTTTCAATCGCGGCAATCGCTGCTTTCACTTCGGCGCGGCTGACCGTCAGCCCGGCATCCTTCGCCGCCTGCAACTGGAGCGACTCATCTATCAGCGAGCGCACGATCTGGGGCAGCAGGCGCTTGCGCACGTCCGGCGAGTCGCTGATGCCGGTCGTGGCGACCAGCAGCCTGAGCCGTTCCTCGACATCGAGCATGGAGATCATATCGTCGTTGACCACGGCGGCGATTTTATATTGAGGCTCCGCCAGCGCCATCGCGGGCAGGAGGAGAAGGAGCGGAAGATAGCGTTTCATCAGTTGAGGTTCCTTAAAGCCACACGCACGGAGAAAGAAGTATCGGGTTCGATATCGCGGTCGCGGATATAATCGCGCCGGACACTGCTGAGGATGGTGACGCATTCATTCTGCCAGGTCAAGCCGCCAAGCGCGGTCACCGCCTTGCCGCGCTCAAGGTCGCGGTTGCCCGAGGCAATCAGCGTCCATTGCTCATCAAGTTTCAGCGCACCGGAAGCAATCGCCTCTTCGGCGTCGAGCAGGAACGGATCATCCTCGATACGCACATAATCGAGATGGCCGCTGAAACGCGCATCCCCGTAAGCAGCGCGTATTTCGTTACGGCGGAAATCGCCTTCATGCGGATCGACATTCACCCGGTAGGACAAATCGAGCGGGTCAATCGCCACGCCGACTGCACCCACCACATCCGAGATTTCATCCTCGGGATCGCTGGTGATCGGATATACCTGATCGCCGTCGAGATGATAATTTTGCCCGATCAGGCCGCGTATATGCTGTCCTGGCTTCATATCCCACTGGCCATGCAGCGCATAGACCAGCCGCGTGCCGTTTTCCACCCGGTCGGCTCCGGGGAAGCGCTCGCGGGAGAACAGGGTCACATCGGAGAATTCCGGCACTAAGCTATCCTCATTGGGGATGACATCCGGATTATTGCCGTTGCTGCTGGCAATCAGCTCGGCCCGCGGCTCGATCGTCACGCTGCCGGTCTTTAACTGCCGGATCATCGGATAGCGCCATGCCAGCGTCAGTTGCGGAATCAACCGGGTTTCCGTGCCGCTGAAGCGGTCACCATCGCTGCGTTCCACATCCGAGAGCGAGTAATAATCGGCCCGGATAGCCGCATCCGCTTCAAGCACATGCCCGCCCGGCGTTACATGCGGAACCTTCCAGCCCGCCGTAGTGGAGATACGGCGGCTATCGGCCCCGAGCTGGCGGCTTAAAACCAGCGAGCGGGTGGAAATGCGCGCCCGCGAGCCGTGCCACATCGGGCCGGTTTCCGTCGAGGCGTCAAGCGAGGGCACGATCAGCGGCGTGCGGTCGGGATCGTCGTCAATTTCCAGCCCCTGAAAGGTCACCCCCTGCACCAGCACATGGTCGCGCCGCTTCACATGCTCGGCATAAAGTCGTGAGGTCAGCGTGTCCTGATTGCCAAAGCGGTAACGCCGCAGATAGGTATCGTCCGTCGCCCGGTTGAGATCGAATCCCCAGCCCCAGTGATGCGGCAACGCCGCGTTGCCTCTGGCGAAAATATGTCCGCGCAATTCATGCCCGTCGGTTTGTAACCCAAGGTCATCGCGCTCGCGGGGGTTGGTGACGCTGCCGTCAAACTGGAAATTCCCTTTATCAGTGAGCTGGCGGTATTGCCCCTCCAGCACGACGCCCTCCTCCGCCGTTACCCACGGTGTCACCGTGGCATCTTTATCCGGTGCGATATTGATATAATACGGCGCTTTGACCGTCGTGCCCAGCGTGCTCGACTGGCTGTATTCCGGCAGCAGGAAGCCGCTTTTGCGATCCGCTCCCGGCGTCGGATGCGAGAGATACGGGCTGTAGATGACCGGCACGCCGTATACTTCCATGCGCGCATTGCGGTAGGTAACCTTTTGCGCCCGTTCGTCAATTAACACCTTATTCGCCTTGATCTGCCAGAGAGGAGCCTTCGGTTTTCCTTCCTCATCGCGGCAGATTTTGCAGGGAGAATAAACGGCGCGGTGCAGTTCGGTTGTATCCTCATTGATCTTGCGGGCCTCGCGGGCCGCAAACAGCGAATTATCGGCAAGCCGGATGCGAAACTCCCGCACCACACCCTCTTTCATATTATCTTTCAGCTCCAGATTATCGGCGAAATAAACCGTACCGCCCGGTTCAAGCAGGCTGACATGGCCCTCGGCATATACCTTGTTTTCATCCTGCAAATAGCGGATACGGTCGGCCAGCAGAATATACTCCCCCTGATAGACCTCTACATGGCCTTTGGCGTGGACGATATGGTTGGTGGTATCGTAGCCCATCGCCTCGGCCTGAAAATAGACCGGCTCACCGCGCTGCAATTGCGGGATAGCCGCCGCCACGGCAGGCGTCAGCGCCCACAACGCCGCCGCACTCAGTAACCCGATACCACCCCGTTTGATCATCCGTTGGTTTTACCAGACCGGTCAGCCAGCGCAACGGCTATTCATCGCCGGATAAAAATCCTGACATTGGTGTCATCCTTCCGAAGGGAAATGCATAAAGCAGATCCATCATTCTGTTTTTACGCTCATCCTCCTGACCATCAGCCAGAGACCGGCGGCGATCATCGGCAGGCAAAGCAGTTGCCCCATGCTGAAAGTAGCAACCAGCAGGCCAAGCTGATCATCGGGCTGGCGGAAAAACTCCACGGTAAACCGCGACAGGCCGTATCCGGCCAGAAACACGCCACCGAGCCGTCCCGGCGTATCAATCAGGCGGGTATAGCGCGCCAGCAGAAACAATGTGAGAAATAAAACCAGCCCCTCCAGCCCCGCCTCGTAAAGCTGGCTGGGATGGCGCGGCTCCGGCCCGCCGCCGGGAAATACCATCCCCCACGGCGTGCCGGTCGGGCGTCCGTAAAGCTCGCCGTTGACGAAATTGGCCAGCCGCCCGAAGAACAGGCCGATCGGCGTGGCGCAGGCAATACGGTCCATCAGCGGCAACCATTGCAGCCCGCCTCGCCGTGCATAGAGCCAGAAGGCGATCAGCACCCCGGCCAGTCCGCCATGAAACGACATACCGCCCTGCCAGACCTTGAGCGCCTCACCGGGATGAGAGAAGTAATAGGGTGCGTTGTAAAACAGGATATAACCCAGCCTGCCGCCCAGCAGCACGCCGATGATAGCCCATGTCACCATGTCCTCGCGTGCTTTATCGGTAAGCATGGGTTCTCCGGCGCGGCGGTCAATCCGCCCGATATACCACCATCCGATGAGTATCCCGGCGATATAGGCCAGCGCATACCAGCGCACCGCCAGCGGGCCGATGGCAAAGGCGACGGGGTTTATATCGGGAAAGGTGAGCATGTTATGTTTAAGGTTTTTAGCCCCACTATGTGATGGGCTGAGTTGATTTTAAAGGGCTCTGGTTCACTTTGCCAGCATTTGATAATGTATTCATAGGGAGGTAATCCCTTGCAGGGTTTGAGCCATTTTGCGAAGTTATAGTTTGTTACTTCTCGGGAGGTTGTGCGCACTTGCTGATAGACGCGGAGATATTCCAAGCCTTTCCCCTTTCCCTGCGTGCGGTAGCCCTGAATTCGGTAGCCGTCGCCAGCTTGTTGAGAGAGCGCGTCGGCCTGCTCGTGTGGTCATGCAATCCCGGCTCGCCTTCTTCCCGCCAGCCATTTGCAGACCGTCCGGCGGCTGATGCCAAGGCTCCCGGCAATGTGCTGTGTGTATAGCGCTGGCAATTACGCAGTAACAAGAGGCCGCTCATTCCTTTCAGGGGTGGGCGGCTCTTTCTTTTTTCACTTCCGGCAGAAATGAACTTGATTTACACTGTCTCGCGCTTCAGCTCGTGCACTTTCTCCGATGCTTTACGATCCTCGATAGCCGCTGGGCGCGGGGTTTCCGCTTCCAGTGTCATGAAATCGTCGGAACGGTGTACCTCGTAGGTAGCAATGCGCCCGGGCAGGGATTTATGCCGGGCGGTACTGACGCCAAGCTCGGCGAGCAGGCGCATGCGCGGCAGCATGCGGGCGTTGACCGATTTTCCGAAGGCGTTGAAATGGCGCATCGAAGAGGCAATGCTTTTGCCCATGCCCTCGACATGCCCGAAGGCTGTGACGACGCTTTCCATCAAATCCTTGACGGTATCAACGATGACCTCCTGATTTTCGGCCTGACGGGCGGCGGCAATGTTGTTTTTTGCCATTGAGAACAGGGCGGCCAGACTGGCCGGGCCAGCAAGAATAATATCGTTTTTCTGAAGCTTGGTTTCAAACTCGGGATCAGCAACGCGCAGGCGTTCAATCGCCCCTTCGCTCGGCAGGTACATGACGTTATAGACATGCCCCAGCTTGTCGCCACGGCCCGCCTCTTTAAAGCTCTGCTGAATGGCAGCGCGGTAATTCTTGCCCGCCAGCGCCTTGAGATGGTCATTCATGGATTTGACCAGCCCTTTAAGCACTTTTTCTTCCTTGTTCGTGCCCTCGACCCCGGCCAGTTCGATGAGGAATTTCGAGGCTTTGCTGTCAACGACCATCACCACGTCCTGCGGCAGGAAAATAACGGCATCCGGGCGCAGCCCTTTTCCGTCCTGATCCTGCACATGGTACTGCATGAAGAAATCGCGGCCCGATTCCAGCCCGAGATTCTTCAGCGAATTCTCCAGCCCGACTTCGGACATCGCGCCCGCTCCGCCGGGGCTGGTCAGCGAGCGCATGACGGTTTCCATCTGTTCGCGGTTCATGGTGGATTGCTCGCGGATGGCGGAAACCGCCTGCGTGACTTCGTTAAACTGCTTGAATAAATCCTCGGTAGCTTTGCGGACTTTTTCTTCCTGATCCTTGCGGGCCGACTCGGCCTCACGCTTATGGTCTTCCAGCAGCTTGCTCGACATCTCGCCCCCGGCTTTCAAAATCGCGGCGCGGGCGGCCTGCACGGATTCCTCTTTTTGCTTTTCCCAGTCGGACATGCGCTCGTTCATGCCGGAAAGTTTCTGCTCCATCAGCGCGGCGCGTTTCTCGGCGGAGACGGCGCGCTCCTCGGCGTCAAGCTTGGAAGATTCGAGTTCGCTGATACGCTCTTTCAGGCTTTCGATTTGTTGCAGGGCAAGGTTTTTCTCAGTAGTCGCTGAAGATTTCTCATCTTGCAGCCACAGCATTTTACCATGTTGGCGTTTAAGCAGCATCAGCGCATAGAGCGCCATGCCGCCTGCAATAATGACCGCAGTGGAAACCAGCATCATCAGCGTCGTTTCGTTCATAATATCATCGTTATCTGTTGCAAGCCGAAAGAGCGGCATACTATAGTGTTTTCTAATGGATTGCTACTT